>JBAXCM010000137.1:0-9928 GCA_037141475.1 Verrucomicrobiota bacterium
CAGCGGGTCCGGGGTTCTCACCGATCAAGCCAACGCTCAGCGGGGTGCCGAGAGATGCGGCCAGTTGCACGCTGGCGGCGAGGGCTTCGAGGGCCGCTTTTGCAAGACTGCCGTCGGCTTCAGTGTGGGCAAGAAATAGAGTGCTCATGGGGGTAGGTTAAAAGTTATTAGACAGGAGGCAGAAGACTTTGAGACAGAAGGCAGAAGAAAAGAGAACAGAAGCGAAGAGCACGGATTCGACATATCTTGTCTTCTGTCTCCCAGTCTTCTGTCTTTCCTTTTTCATTCGCCCTTGATCCAGGCGACGAGTTCGGCGGCAATTTGTTCGGCTGGCTGGTCCTTGACGATCTGGGTGGCGCGGGCCTGCTTGGGCAATGATACCGAGGCAAAGGTGATATCGCCGGTACCCACCGCCGCAGCCTTGGCTTTTTGCAGCGCCGGCATGATGCCTCGCATGTTAGCCATACCCACCTGTGGGTTGTTTCGCGGCTCGGGCAGGTTGCCCGTAGCCCAGCCGAGCACTGCGGGCGGCGCAGTGCAAACCGACACTTGATGCTTGCCTCCCTCCACACGCTCCAAAATGCGCAGGCTGGCGTCCTCGCCGATGGTCAGGGAATCGACGCCTTGGAATTGCTCGGTGATGCCAAGCCGCTCACCGACAAGCTGCAGGGTGGCTCCAGCACCACGCGAGGCGCTTTCCCAGCCGCCGAAAAGCAGCACATTGGCCAGCTCGAGGCTAGGGATGGCACCGATGGCCTCGGCGAGGGCGGCGGCGGTTTCCGCGGCATCGGTGAAGCCACCGGCAGGGCCGTCGAGGGCGATAAGCTCGAAGGGCACTTTTTGGGCCACACTCATCATCACTTGTTGCAACTTGGCCTTGGGGCCGAGGCTCACCAGCCAGACTTTACTTCCCGGGTGGTTGGCGGCAAGATTCGCCGCCTCATAAAGGGCATGACCCGCCCACGGATCCAGCGACGAGGGCAACATCATTTCGTTCTTCAAAGCCGGCCCGTTCGGACCGGTGATCGGCTCAAGGGTTTGCAAGGGATCAGGCACGAGACTGCCGCAGACGATGATTTGGAAGGGCATGTGATTGGTTATTGCTTAAAAGTTATCAGGGAAGACAAGACTGGAGACATTGAGACAGAGGGTCTGACGCAAGCGGAAAAATGCCCTGTAGCCACAGAGACTCACGGTTGGATACGGATGACCGGGCGAAAGGCGCGCGGAAAAATACGGGACCGCAAGCCGCGAGGCAAGCCCAGTTATTTGGGCAGACTGCGGCGATGGCGGAGGTTTTCGGTTTGTGCGGGCCATGTCAAAAGAGCCAAGTAATCCTTCCCCGGTTCTGAAGCTCATCCCACTCACGGCCATCGGCGGCCACGGACACGCCCGTACCAGACACCTCGTTGTAGGGCAGCACGGGCCCCTCCCCCCCCACTGAGGGTGATGGGTCGCTCAGGCGGCGTCTTGTTTTTCGCGGCGGCGGCGGATGAGTGGCGGGCGAGTGCCATTGACCACCGGTCGGTTGATTGTGACCGCTTCGATATCGCCGCGGGAGGGCACGTCGAACATGACGTCGAGCATCAGGCGCTCGAAGATTGAGCGCAGGGCGCGGGCCCCGGTGCCCCGGCGCACGGCTTCCTCGGCGAGGGCGCGAAGCGCATCACGGGTGACGCGCAATTTCACGCCGTTCATGGCGAGTTGCTTGGAGTACTGTTTGATGAGGGCGTTTTTCGGCTCGGTGAGGATGTTGATGAGTTCGTCCTCAGTGAGTTTACGCAGGGCTGAAATAACCGGCAGGCGACCAATGAATTCAGGAATCAATCCGAAGTGCAGCAAGTCTTCGGGCTGCACGCGTTCAAGAATATTGATGGTCGGGTCATCCAGTTGCTGGGTATTGACGTCCGAGTGAAATCCTAGGGTGTTGCGGCCGAGCCGGCGCTTGACGAGATCTTCCAAGCCGATGAAGGCACCACCACATATGAAAAGGATTTTCTCGGTGTTGACCTGAATGTATTCCTGTTGCGGGTGCTTTCGCCCGCCTTGCGGTGGCACATTGCAGATGGTTCCTTCAAGAATCTTGAGCAACGCTTGTTGCACACCTTCTCCCGAGACGTCGCGGGTGATGGAAACATTTTCGGTCTTGCGGCCGATCTTGTCGATTTCATCGACGTAGATGATGCCGCGCTCGGCGCGGGCAACATCAAAATCGGCTGCCTGCAGCAGGCGAAGGATAATATTTTCCACGTCCTCGCCGACGTAGCCTGCTTCAGTTAGAGTTGTGGCATCGACGATACAAAACGGCACATCCAAGGTGCGGGCGAGGGTCCTGGCCAAGAGGGTTTTGCCGGAACCGGTGGGGCCTAGCAGAAGGATATTGCTTTTTTCAATTTCGACGTCCTTGTACTCGTCGCTGAGTTTGGCGTGGTCTTGTCGCAGCCGCTGGTAGTGGTTATAGACGGCCACGGCGAGGACTCTCTTGGCGTTTTCCTGGCCGATAACAAACTCGTTAAGCCGGTCCCGGATGGCGGCCGGGGTTGGGACTTTGAAGTTGGTTTTCTCCGCTGTGGTTCGGCCTTTTTGGGAGGTTCCGCCGAGTTCTTTTTCAAGGATGCTGGAGCACACTTCGATGCACTCGTTGCAAATGTACACGCCGGGGCCAGCGATGAGCTTCTTGACATCAGAGTGGCCCTTGCCGCAGAACGAGCACATGGTTAGATTTGAGGAACGGGCCATGATGGTGGGGGAAAAGAAACAATTTCCAAACGAAGACGGGGAGGTGGAAAAGGAGCGTGCCTCTTCGCTTGGGATTTCAGGATTTAGGATTTTACAGCGGCAGCGTCGGGGAGTTGCTTCCGGCTTTCGAGGACCTTGTCGACGAGGCCATAAGCGACGGATTCTTCGGCGGACATATAGTTATCGCGATCCGAGTCATGCTCGACCTGCTCGACGGATTTGCAGGTATGCTTGGCGAGGATGCCGTTGAGACGTTTTTTGAGGTTGAACATGAAGCCGATGGTGCGTTCGACGTCAGAGGCTGTGCCGCTGGCGCCGCCGGACACCTGATGGATCATGACGTGGGAGTTAGGCAGGCAGAAGCGTTTGCCCTTGGTGCCGGCGGTGAGCAAGATGGAGCCCATGGAGGCGGCGATGCCAATGCAGTAGGTATTCACGTCGCAGGTGAGGAACTGCATGGTGTCATAAATGGCAAGGCCAGCGGTGACGGATCCGCCGGGGGAATTGATATAGATGTGGATATCCTTTTTGGGGTCCTGCATTTGCAGGAACAGGAGTTGCGCGATGACCGAGTTGGCGACGAAATCATCGATGCCGGTGCCGATAAAGATGATGCGGTCCTTAAGCAGGCGCGAGTAAATGTCAAAGGAGCGTTCGCCGCGGCCATCCTGTTCGATGACGATGGGGACGTAATAGCTATTGCGTGGAGCGTTCTGACTCATGGTGGGAGAGGTGAATTCAATCATTGATTGGGGCTTGGGAATCTTCTTGTACATCGGCTTGCTCGACCAAGAAGTCAATCGTTTTGCCGATGGTCATCGACTGGCGAAGACTGCCAATGCGACCGGATGTCTGCATGTCTTTGATGAATTTTTTGGGAGACAGTTTGCGGGAGGTGGCCATGTGGATGAGTTGGCCGAGGAGTTCTTTGTCATCGACGCTGATCTCTTCGGTGCGGGCGATCTCCTGGAGAATGAAATTGGTGCGCAGGCTGGAGACGGCTTGGTATTGGGCGGTGGCGAAGATTTCAGCTTGCTGGGATTGCACTTCTTCCTCGCTCATGCCGGCTTGGATGCCGCGTTCGACCATCGAATCGGCCTGGGTTTGGGTTTCCTGGGTGACGAGTTTGTCGGGCAGCTCGAAATCGACTTGGGCATTGAAGTGGGCGACGATTTGATTGACCTTTGAGTCTCTGATTTTGCGCTGGCGCTCGAGCTGCAAGTTGTCGCGGATGATGGATTTGATCTCCTCAAGGGACTTGCCAGGGGCGAGGCGAGCAGCGAGTTCGTCATCAAGGGCAGGCAGGATGGAGAGTTTGAGTTCCTTGAGGGAGGTGCTGAAGAGCATTTCAGAATTGCGGAGTTCCTCGATGGGAAAATCTTCGGGGAGCGTCACGGGGATCTCGCGGGTTTCGCCGGGGTTCATGCCAACCAGTTGGCTGCAAAAACCAGGCAGAAAGGATTTTTCATCGAGGCGCATCCAAAACCCTTCGCGGCCGGCGATGTATTCGGCGGCTCGGCCGAGAAATTCCTCGGTGGGTTGGCCGTTGACGGTTGAGGAATAATCGATGACGGCGAAGTCGCCCATTTCTGCGGCGCGGTCCTCGAGCGGTTGGAATTCGGCGAAGCGCTCGCGGAGAGATTCGATTTGCTGGTCCAATTCTTCCTCCGGCAATGTTGCGGGAGGAACAGTCACGGCGATATTTTTGTAATTCGGGACTTGGACGTCCGGGGCAAGGATGAGGGTGGCCTCAAAGGAAAGCGAGCCATCGGGCTGATGGGAGACGGCTTCCGGATCGCCGAAATCGAGCACCTTGAGGTTTTTTTGTTTGAGGGCCTCGTCGTAGGCTTCATTGATGAGTTTGCCCAGCAACTCCTCGTCAATATCCTTGCCGTAACGCTTGACCACCACCGCCAAGGGGGCCTTGCCCGGACGAAAGCCGGGAATGCGGGCCCTGTTGATATAGGTGCGGAGGATTTTATTGCGTTCGCTGGTGACTCTTTCCGCTGGGATTTGAACCCGCAGGGAGGCGACGCATTTTGGCTGCTTCTCGACGACAATATTCATGATAGGTGGCCGGACTTGAGTGCCGGGACGGGGAGGCTAGGGGAAATCAACGGCCCTTGTCAAACGAGGCGTGCAGGATTTGTGAAAATTGCTCAGAAACTGAGCCCTTGAAAACCGAAAATGGGTGCAGTTCGGTCAACTTCCCCCCGGGTTCTGGGTTTGGATCTCCAAATTGTCTGTCTCCAATCTGCCGCGCTTCCTCGCTAAACAGACGGGCCTTCGCTGCTGCCACACCAGTTCCAGAGGCTTGGATCGAGCTCCAAGAGGGCGGACGTGGCCAACGACTGAGCGTCAGCCTCCGGATGCAACACCGCAAATACAGTCGAACCCGAGCCACACAGCAGGGCCGCGGCCACTTCCTTCCGGATGAGCAACCACTGCTTCAACTCAGCCAAAAAACGGAATTTTTGAAACACCGGCGCTTCAAGGTCGTTGACGAGCCTCACTCCCTGAAATTCCTGCGCAGAATACCGAACGCCCGGTATGGCTCTGGCTCCCTGCCAGCGATCGTATGCTTGGGCGGTGGCGACGCCGAAGGCTGGTTTGAGCAACAGCACGGGCAAGGGCGGAGGCGGCGGTGCCAGTGGTTGGATTATTTCGCCGCGCCCGGTGCAACGGGCCGGGCCGGGATTGAGGAAGAATGGAACGTCGCAGCCCAAGGCGGCGGCCACTGTGGCAAGTTTTTGGGAGCCGAGTGCGCCTTCGTGGATTTGCTCCAAGCCGAGGAGGGTGGTGGCGGCATCACTGCTGCCGCCGCCCAACCCGGCACCGTGGGGAATGCGCTTTTCAAGAGAAATGCTGCAGATGCATGGGATTTGAGCGGCGGCCTCATAGGCACGCACGGCTTTGACGACCAGATTGGTTTCGTCGGTGGGCAGTGACGGGTCGTCACAGGCAAACACAAAGGTGGCGGATGGCTCAAAGTGCAGACGGTCTGCCAACAACGGAAGTTTGACCATCACGGTGTCAATTTCATGGAAGCCATCATCGCGGCGCGTGATCACTCGCAACGACAGGTTGATCTTGGCTGGGGCGTCTAAACTGAAGGAAATCATGGTGGGCTGTCTCTAACGGCGAGCGCCATCATGCGCCCGGTTTGGCCTTTTTCAATCCGATAACTGTAAAAACGCGAAAAATCCGTCGCCGTGTCCGCCCCGTTATCGTGAAAGGCATCGATTCCGGCCCGCTCGGCTTGACGGGCGATTTCCGCGGCAAAATCCACATCGTAGTGGGGCGGCCTGATGCACGGGCTGAGCACCGCTATGACGTCGCCGGGCCGTGTGCCAAATTCTAGTGTCATGAGTGCCAGGGCCTTGTTCAAAATCCCCCCGGCGGTGCCCAGTTTGCCGGAGTGAAGCAGGCCGATGGCCCCGGTGCGGCGGTCGGCCAGCCAGATGGCGGCGCAGTCGGCCACGTAAATGGTGAGTACCAAGCCGGCATGCCGGGTGACGAGTCCGTCAACTCCAGGGACCACTGGCAGGCCGTCCGGGGCGAGGATTTGGGGGGCGTCCGGGACGCAAGCAACGTTTGTGCCGTGGACCTGCTCGGCGCGCCACCACTGCTGGGCGTTGCCACCGAAGGCTGCTAGAGCGGCCTCGTGGTAAGGGCGCAGCGTGCGCATTGCCTCGTCGCGTCCGCCGTCGATGGGCAGGTCTGGCACTCGTCCCACCCAAGCGCCGCGCACGCCTGGGAAGCACCCTTGAAGCGGCTCTAAAAATGCAGATTCCTGTGTCACGGTTGTGAGTCTAGCGGTGTTAGGAGATTTCGCCAAGCCCGATCGACGATGGGGTCAGTCCTCGCATCGTAACATTTGTTAGTATCCTGACTTGACCTCCGACAGGCGACCGTGGTTACGCACATCGATCTTCCATGGCAATAGCGGGCTACAAAATGCGCATCGGGTCTGTGGAATGTGTACTATCTCGATGCCCCGGCCGAATATTTGAAGCTTTACCCCAAATTTCGGCCCGTCCGGGTGGTTACAATGGTGACATGCTGGCGAACGATGCACCGATCGAGCAATTGCTGCTAGGTCGTGACCTTCCGTGCTGACCCGAAATTTCCGACCAGAAATTTCTTTCCATTCGCTGACAATCGCCTAAGCACGCCGCGTGTCCTGGCTTTTTCTGACGATTGCATCTGCTTTTCTACTCGGATTTTACGATTATTTCAAGAAGCTCGCCCTGCATGACAACGCGGTGCTGCCTGTACTTTTCGGCAGTGTTGCCGCCGGGGCCATGGTGTGGTTGCCCTTTGTTGTGTGGTCTGCGTTGGCGCCGGCTTCTTTGCCGGCCGGGTTGTTCCACGTCACTGGTCTTTCCGCACGCAGCCATGGCTTGCTCTTTGCCAAGGCGCTGCTCGTCGGTGCGTCCTGGCTCCTTGGCTACTACGGGATCAAGTCGCTGCCGCTCTCCATCGCCTCGCCGATCCGTGCGACCGGTCCGCTGTGGACGATTTCCTTTGCGATCCTGCTCTTTCACGAATCGCCGAGCCCCAAACAATGGCTGGGCGTGGCCATCATCCTCGCCGCGTTCTTCGCATTCTCGTTTGTCGGTCGCCGCGAGGGTATCCATTTCCACCGCAACCCCGCTGTGTTTTTCATGATAGGTGCCACTCTTTTGGGGGCATCATCTTCCCTCTACGACAAATTTCTCCTGCAGGCCGCCCACCTCACGCCAAGTCAGGTCCAAGCCTGGTTCACCATCTACACCACCCTCATCCTCATCCCGCCGCTGGTCTTGTGGTGCCGCTTGGGTAGGCGCCATCCGTTCCATTGGCACTGGGCCATTCCGGTGATCGGCCTCACCCTGTTGGGATCGGACATGCTCTATTTCACTGCCATCGCCCAATCCCACGCGCTCATCTCGCTGATTTCCCCGGTGCGTCGCGCCTCAGTGATTGTGGCATTTTTGTTGGGCATTTTCCTGTTCCACGAAAAGCATTGGCGCCCCAAGGCCATCTGCGTCGCCGCCATCATCACTGGCCTGCTCCTGCTCTCCTGAATCCGATCCATCATACTCTCGCCTCAATCGAGGAACTTCCGCCAAATCGCAACTGAGCACATCGGAAAATATGCGATGATTTCTCCAAACTAAAACCATGCAGGCATGTGTGTTAGATTGACAGGCGGGCTGTGCCTGTGGCAATGGGTCTGGCGCATGAGACCCCACTCCGCCATCTGTCTAGCCGTCCCGCTGCTGGCGGGATTTTTCATTGGCAATCTTGCCTGTGCGCAAGAGACGGCCAAGCCTAACGTTGTGGTGATCTTGGTGGACGATATGGGGTTTTCCGATATCGGCTGTTATGGCAGCGAAATCCCCACTCCTAACCTCGACAAGCTCGCTGCCGGTGGCTTGCGCTTCACCCAGTTCTACAATGGTGCACGTTGTTGCCCGACCCGTGCATCGTTGCTCACCGGATTGTACGCTCATCAGACGGGCGTCGGTCACATGGTCGAGGACAACAACGTGGCGGGTTACCGCGGCCGGCTCAACGAGCAATGTGTGACGATGGCCGAGGCGCTGCAGCCGGCGGGTTACTTCACGATCATGTGTGGCAAATGGCATGTTGGCCAGAACTTTGGGGTTGCCCCGTGGAACCGCGGCTTTGAGCGCAGCCTCAATGCCGCGGCCGGCGGGTTTTACTTTCCCGATTCACCGCGTACTGAGATATTTCTGAATGGTGAGAACGTCGGCCGCCGCGGCGGACCCTTGCCGGAGCAGTGGTATGCGACGGACTTGTGGACGGACTTCGCCATCAAGTTTGTCGATGAGGCCCTCGCTGCCAAAAAACCGTTCTATCTGCACCTGTGCCACAACGCTCCGCATTTCCCGCTGCAGGCACCGGCCGAGGATATCGCCAAATTTCGTGGCAAGTACAAGGCCGGCTGGGACAAGTTGCGCGAACAACGCCACGCCAAACAAATCGAGATGGGCATCGTCGATCAGGCGTGGCCACTCGCACCGCGCCCTAACTCAGTGAAAGCTTGGGACTCACTCAGCGCCGATGAGCAGGACAAGTTCGACCACATGATGGCGATCTATGCAGCTTGCGTGAATCACATGGACGCCGCAGTCGGCCGCCTGGTCGAGGCGTTGCGCCAGCGCGGCGTGCTCGACAACACATTGCTTCTTTTTCTATCCGACAATGGCGGCAATGCGGAGAGCGGCCCCAATGGCCGACTCAACGGCAATCCGCCGGGCTCGCCCAAGTCCGACGTTTACTGCGGCGAATCGTGGGCGATGTTAGAAAACACTCCGTTTCGCCGCTACAAACATTTCGACCACGAGGGCGGCATCGCCACACCGCTTATCGTCCACTGGCCTGCCCGCATCAGTGCCCGCGGCGAACTGCGCCGAGGCCAGACGAAGCTGTTCGGCCCCGACGACAGCTTCATTGGGCAAGTGCGGGTTGTTCCCAGTGCCATCGAAAGAATAGGAAATGACTTGGTTGAACCCGAGAGCTTTTGCTTTGATGATGTTGGCGTGACCGCTTTCGAGGCCCGGGTTGCTTATCCGGACATCTGAAGGTCTGATTGGTGGAGCGGCGATGAGCGCAGATCCCGGAGGGTCAAGTGGAACCGTCTGAGAGGAAGCGTGCGTTACGGCTTGCTGATCGCTATATGTGGTGCCACCGTGAAAGCTTGGGCGCATAGGATCCTCTTAGTAGGCGGCTCGTAGCGCCTGGCTAATCATGTTCAGCGTCAAATATGATCGTAGCAATTCGAGTCTGCAAATTAAATTTTGTCCATGCACAAGCGTACAGTTCTTGTTGCAGCCCGAGGGACATGCTGCAATGACCTGCGCTCTTGGACAGAACTCTACCTCTGACGCCATCACGCAGGGTATGGCAATTGCCCATGGGGTGACGCCTACTGACACCTCGGCAGCGGTGAGTTTGATTGGGGTGGGGGCCGGAATATTCACCTGTAAGGGGCTTGCCACGCGCCGGATTGCCCCACATTCCCCCTGCGTAGAATAGGGGTGCCTGTGCGGCCGCTCCTGCTGGTAAGTCGCTCCGGGCCGGTCTTGGTGGGTCTTTGTCTACAGGTGGGCGCGCGCGCGCTCCCGGTGGGGCTCCTCGGACGGGGTGCACCGTACGTACTGAACATGCCCCTCCCCCC
>JBAXCM010000138.1:0-9850 GCA_037141475.1 Verrucomicrobiota bacterium
CGTATTCCCCGGCTTTCTCTGCCTCAATCGCGGCGTTGAGGGACAGCAGGTTCGTCTGATCCGCCACCTTGCCGATGGTCGAAACGACCGCGTTGATATTGCCGGCCTTTTCGTTCATCACGCCGAGTTTGGCGGTGATGCCAGTGGAGGCATCTAGAATGCCGCGCATGATTTTCTCCATGCGGACTAAGCCATCCTTGCCGCCGGAGGCGAGCGAACTCGCCTGTTCGGCTACGGTGCTGACGTTGTCTGCGGTTTTCAGGAGTTCCGAGCTGGTGGCGCTCATTTCCTTGGCGGTGGCACTGATTTCGGCGGAGGTGGTGGCGACTTCGCCGGCCGTGGTTTGTTGTTCCTTGGTGGTAGCTGCGATCTCGATGGCGGAGCTGTTCACCTGCAGACCGCTGCGCTGGACCTGTGTGATGAGATTCGCGAGGGCGGCGATCATCGCCCCGAAACTCCGCGAGAGCGACCCCATTTCCTCCCCGCGCACCGGGTCCTTGAGGGCAGCCGTGAAATCGCCCTCAGCCATCCGGCCGGCCACCGCCTCGATGCGCAGCAGCGCGGTGATCATCGCCGCAAAACTACGGGCCAGCGACCCGATCTCGTCGCCACGCCCGGCATCGTCAAGCGACCCCGTGAAATCGCCGACCGCCATGCGCCTGGCCACGGCTTCGATGCGAGACAAGGCCGCCGTGATATTGCGGACGACTAGGAAACCGACGCCGCCGACGACGATCAGCGCCAGCAGCGAGCCGAACAGGACGATCCGCTCAAGCTGGATGGCCAAGGTGCCGACCTCCTTGTCAACCACCTCGAACTCCGCGGTTTCCAAGCTTTTGAGGTGTTCGATCGCCACGACGAGCTGATCCATGGCGCTCACGCTGCGCTCCACGGATTTTCCCAGATCAGCCTTGTTCCGGTCTCCGGCCTCAGCTTTGAGCTTGCCGAGCAGGTCCTTGCTCAGGGTCGCGATGGTGGTGATTTCCGCGTCCCGGCCGGTGGCCGCCGGGGCCACGCGCAGGGCTTGGATTTTCGGGGTGATTTCCGCGAGCGTCGCATCGAGATCGAGCTTGCCGAGGGTTCCCTGGGAGCCGGTGAGCAGGAACACCCGCTGCCCCTCTTGGGCTGCGGCGATGAAATCGTGGTATGCATCGAGTTGAGCGATGAAGGCGCGTTCCGATTGGGCCTCGTGGAAATTCTCCTCCAGATGCTTGACCGAGAAGTAGGCGGTGATGGCGAGGGCGACGATGGCGAGGAACGCCAACGCGTAGCCAGCGAAGATTTTGATGCCGATGGTGATTCTCATGCTTTTGGTCGGATGGGGTGGAAGGGGAGATCAACCGGGAAGTTTGAATTTCGCAATGCCGGCTTGCAGGCCGCGGGTGGCTTCGTTGAGTTGATCGACGGCCCGCGAGCTGTCGCGGATGCTGTCGGAGGTGAGGCGGGCGGCCTCGCCGAGTTGAGTGAGCGCCTCGCTGATCTGGTGGGCACCGAGGGTTTGGGAGCGCATGCCCTCGTTGACGTTTTCCACGCTGGGAGCCAGCGACTGCACCTCGGAAATCACGCGGTCGAGCTGCCGGCCGACGCCGGTGATTTCCCCGGCGCCGCGGCGGAGTTCCTCGGTGAATTTGTCCATGCCCATGACCCCGGAACTCACGGCGCTGACCATTTCCTTGACCATCTGCTCGATGTCACCGGTGGAGGCGGCGGTCTGGTCGGCGAGGCGACGGATCTCGGTGGCCACCACCGAGAACCCCCGACCGTATTCCCCGGCTTTCTCTGCCTCAATCGCGGCGTTGAGGGACAGCAGGTTCGTTTGGTCAGCCACCTTGCCTATGGTCCCTACGATCGCGTTGATATTGCCGGCTTTTTCGTTCATCACGCCGAGTTTGGTGGTGATGGCGGTTGAGGCATCCAGAATGCCGCGCATGATTTTCTCCATCCGCTCAAGGCCGGTCTTGCCGCCGGCGGCAAGCTCGCTGGCCTGCTCTGCCACCGCGCTCACGTTGTCCGCCGTTTTCAGGAGTTCGGTGCTGGTGGCACTCATTTCCTTGGCGGTGGCGCTGATTTCCGCCGATGTGGTGGCGACTTCGCTGGCGGTGGTTTGTTGCTCCTTGCTGGTCGCCGCGATCTCAACGGCGGAGCTGTTCACCTGGAGTCCGCTGCGCTGCACCTGGACGATGAGGTTGGCGAGCGATTGAATCATTGTCGCGAAACTCCGCGAGAGCGAACCGATCTCATCGCCGCGCCCGGTATCGTCAATCGCGGCAGTGAAATCGCCACCGGCCATCCGGCTGGCGATGGCTTCGAGTCGCACCAGCGCCTTGGTGATGTTGCGGGCAACCAGGAAACCGACCGCGCCGACGACGATCAGCGCCAGCAGAGAGCCAAACAGGACGATCCTCTCAAGTTGGACGGCCAAGGTGCTGACCTCCTTCTCAACCGCCTCGAACTCCGCAGTTTCCAGGCTTTTGAGGTGTTCGATCGCCACGACGAGCTGATCCATGGCGCTCACGCTGCGCTCCACGGATTTTCCCAGATCAGCCTTGTTCCGGTCTCCGGCCTCAGCTTTGAGCTTGCCGAGCAGGTCCTTGCTCAGGGTCGCGATGGTGGTGATTTCCGCGTCCCGGCCGGTGGCCGCCGGGGCCACGCGCAGGGCTTGGATTTTCGGGGTGATTTCCGCGAGCGTCGCATCGAGATCGAGCTTGCCGAGGCTGCCCTGGGCGCCGGTGAGCAGGAACACCCGCTGCCCTTCCTGAGCCGCGGCGATGAAATCGTGGAACGCATCGAGTTGCGCGATGAAAGCGCGTTCCGATTGGACCTCACGGAAATTCTCCTCCAGATGCCGGACGGTAACGTACGCGGTGGTGGCGAGGGCGATGATGGCCAGAAATGCGACCGCACAACCGACGAAAATCTTTATGCCGATCGTGAATTTCATGGTTTTTTCCTTAGCTTAGGGTTGGTTTTTCCAACTGCCATGGAGGGTGCCAGAGTCGGAATAAGCGGAGGCTTTCAGAGACCCTGCTGCAAGTCGAACAAAAAACTCGGCTTTCGTGTCTTTTCGGCCCAATGCCGAGAGGGTTCAGTTGAGCAGCACTAAAGCCATTTTGAACCCCAACGATCGCGATCGCGGTCAGATCTTGGATCGACGATGAGGCAGCCTGGCCCATCCACGATCCCCTAAATCCCGGGTTGCATCCGGCCAAGAAATTTAAGACACTTCGATCACATGACTGCGAACCCCCATGCTGTGTTCCGTGCTTTAGCAATTCTCTTGGCTCTGCTGACATGCACTAGTGCCATCCAGACCGTCCAACCCGGCGAATCCGTCGGACCTTTGCAGGGTGGCGGCGAACCCCGCCAGATCTCCCTCAATATTGAAGGTCTGGAGCAATTGGCCCTCGTCGCCCAAGGGTACGAATGGGGACAGGCGTGCTGGGGGGAGCCGGTATTGGTCGATGGCGCTGGCAATCGCAAGAATCTAACCGAGTTTGCGGCTTCGACCCAGGCCGTTGGCTGGGGCGAGCTTTCCTATCACAAGGGGCCAGACGGGCAGCCGCTGAAATCCGGATCGCGGACATTCAGTCATGGAATCTTCGCCCATGCCAACAGCATCGTTTCCTACAAAGTGGATAAAAAATACACGCGTCTCGAAACCTGGGTCGGCATCAATCATACTGCCGGCACCAACGGCAGTGTGAATTTTTCGGTGGTCGAATTCAAGACACTGAAGGGCGGGCTGAATCTGGGACTCGGTTCCGCCAAAACGGATGAGGAAATCGCACTGGAAAAATCCATGGTGGCCATGCTCGACGCGCCGCTGCTTTTCGCCAAACGCCATTCCTACGAGGGCATTCACATTTACGATACCTTCTACAAATGGCCGGGTGGTGGCGGCGGCGGATTGTATATCTTGGAAAATCCCTCGGCCCCGCGCAGCGATTGGAAAGTCCGCGCGTTGATCGACGAAACCACGCCCGGCACGCTGGGCACGGGAGTTTACACCCATCCCGACATCTCGCTCGATGCCGGCAAGGTCATTTTCTGCTATAAGAATAGCGCCGACGCCTGCACCGCCATCTATGAAATCAACATCGACGGCACGGGCCTGCACCAAATTACCGACCCGTCGGGCCTGGCCGGGAATTATCATGGCGTGAAAAGCGGCATCCATGATATTTCACCGACCTATCTGCCCGATGGCCGGATTGTTTTTCTATCCACACGTCCCCGGGGGCTAGTGCCATGCGCGAATGAAGGTGTGAGCATTCTGCACGTCATGAACGGGGACGGTTCCGACATCCACCCAATCTCCGTGAATTCAGAAACTGAATTCGATCCCATGATTCTTCCCGATGGACGCATTATCTATGGCCGCTGGGAATACATCGACAAAACCGCGCTGACCGTCCAATCGCTTTGGACCGTGAATCCCGATGGTACCAATGAAACCGCCATGTTTGGCAATAACATGACCTTCCCGGAAGCCATTCTCGATCCACGCCCCGTGCCCGGCTCCCGTCTGATCGCCGCCACGCTGGCGAAGCACAATGCCCCTCCACGCGGATCCGTGGTCATGATAGATCCGGTGATCGGCAAGAACGACCCCCAGGCCATCTTCAACTTCGAGCACCCCGACAACCCGACCTATGACATGGGCGAATCGTGCGAACCCTATCCACTCAGCGAGGACCTCATGCTGTACAGCGGTCGCTTGCCCGGAGAATCCCGCAGCTCAATCCTGATGATCAACCGCGCGGGCAAACACATCAAGCTGCTCTCCGACACCAACACCTGCCTGCATGCCCCCATGCTCGTCAAACCCCGCACGGCCCGCGTTATGCCAACCCTTGCGGATCGCACAAAAACCCGTGGCGCGTTTTATGTCCAAGACGTTTACCAGGGCCTCAATGGCATCAAACGCGGCGAAGCCAAATGGCTGCGGGTGGTTGAAGAGGCATCGCGCGTCAGCAGCAGCCCCGGCGGCAATCCATACAATCAGACATTCCCTATCAGCGCGGCACTGGCATTCAGCCCGAAAATCTATCATGGCATCATCCCGATCAGCGACGACGGCTCGATTTACTTCGACGCACCCTCCGGCCGCATCCTCTTCTTCCAGGTACTTGACAAGGATAAGCGGCTGATTCAGAGCATGCGCACGTTCATCCAGGCGGCACCCGGGGTCACCCGCGCTTGCATCGGCTGCCATGAACCCAAATCGAATGCGCCCGAGGCTGTCGTTTTCACCAAAACAGATGCGCTGAACAACGAGCAATCGGTGTTGCAACCGGAATCCTGGGGCACGGGATATATGGATTATCCATCGATGATCCAGCCCATTTGGGACAAGCATTGCATCAGCTGTCATGGTGGCAAATCCGATTTTGCGGGACGGCTGGACCTCACCGGCGGCTGGACGGAACATTTCAATATCAGTTATGAGAACTTGGTGGATCGACGTGAAACCCAGTTGGTTCCCTATCTGATCGACGGCATCGACTGCATGAACGGCACCGCACTTTATTCCGTGCCATTGTTCAAGCCTCGTAGCTTCGGTTCGGCCACCGCTCCCTTGGCGAAGGTGATCGCCAGCGGCCACCAAGGATGGATCAAAGGCATGACCGATGTGGAACGTGACCTGGTGATGGCGTGGATCGACAGCAACGGCCTGTATTACGGCACGTGGGACTACACCCCGGTCACCAGTGTGCGCAGTTGGCCGGATACCAGTAACCGACTCAGCGCCGTTATGAAAAAAGCCAATTGCACGGCCTGCCACGCCCCACCCATGACCACAGACTGGTTCAACCTGCAGACACCGGAATACAGCCGCATCCTGCGTGCTCCGATGGCCAAAGGTGGATCTAGCAATGGTCTGGCAATTTGCCGCAACCATAAGGCCGATCCGTTGCGCACCCGAATCAAAATGATGCGAACGGGTGGTTATGAACACGCGGTATTGCCGCTGGAGAGATTTGCCAAGGTCACCGTGCCTCCTATCCAGCCCGGGGGGTCGGAGCACATCACCTTTGCGGATCAGAACGATCCCAATTATCAGGAAATGCTGGCCATCATCAAGGCCGGCCGCGAAAGCGCGCTGCAAAACCCCCGGATTGACATGCCCGGTGCCGAAGCATCGATCATCGCCGGACAATGCCGCATGCTCATTCCACCCGCCGTGCCCAGTGCCGCACCTGCCCTGATAGCAAGCCCCGGCAAGGATGGAGCGTTGCTTCTGCGCTGGGATCGAAGCGCCTATACCATCGGTCTGCTGGCGGAAATTCACCGGGGCGCTACGGCAGACTTCAAACCCTCGGAAAACACCCGGCTTTGCAGTACCGAACTGGGTCACTTTATCGATAAAACCCCGCAACCCGGCCAACCTTGGTACGCACTCGTCATCACCCGTCCGGGCAAGCAACCGTCATCTCCCAGTTATATCAATGTTAGATATGACAACTCCAAATAATTGGTTAATCGGATCACCCGCATCATCGATCTTTGGTGGAGGGATGCCCCCGTCCCGCCAAGCTTACCTGCCATGAAAACGCTCCCCTGTTTGTTCGCTGCGTTTGTAATGTTAGATATCTCCGCTGCGGCACTCGCCGCCAGTCACGATGAAAAAATCACCGCCGGTCGCTTGGATGCCATCGGTCCCAAGGGGCAAGCCCTCGGCGCGTGCCCGCTCAAGCATACGACGGTGGAAGCCGAGCTCAGCGGCACGGTCGCACGGGTGAGCGTGACCCAGCAATTCCAGAATCCCTTCAAGGATAAAATCGAGGCGATCTATGTGTTTCCTCTACATCAGGATTCGGCGGTCGATGACATGACCATGACCGTGGGCGAGCGGGTCGTCAAAGGCGTCATCAAGGAGCGCGGCGAGGCCAAACGCATCTACGACAATGCCAAGGCCCAGGGCAAAGTGGCTTCGCTGCTTGACCAAGAACGCCCTAACATTTTTACCCAAGCCGTGGCTAACATTGAACCCGGCCAGCAGGTGACCATTACCATCAGCTACTCGCAGACGCTGGCGTGGGAGGACGGGCGCTTTGGATTCGATTTCCCGAGCGTCGTCGGGCCGCGCTACATTCCCGGCGGATCGAAGGCAGCACCCGCCAAACGCAAGTCTAACCCCCAACGCGGCCCGCAAGGCGAACCACCGGTGGTCAACCCCGATCCGGAGACAGCCACCGCCCAAGTGCCGGATGCCGGGCAGATCACCCCTCCGGTGGTCGAGGAGGGATACCGCGCAGGTCATGACTTGGCCATCACCGTCCGCATCCAGGCCGGCCTGCCGATCACCGACGTCAAGTCCGCCCTCCACGAGGTCAAGGTCGAGCATCCGGATGGCGACCCGGCACGCGCTGTGGTGACCTTGGTGGATAAGGCAGTGCTGCCAAACCGCGATTTCTCGATCAGTTACCGCAGCGCCGGCGAGCAAATCAGCGACGCCCTGCTCACCCACACCGACGAACGAGGAAAATTTTTCTCGTTGATGTTGCAGCCGCCGGCTCGTGTGGAAGCGGAGGCGGTGGTGCCGCGCGAACTCGTTTTCGTGTTAGACACCAGCGGCTCGATGAGTGGTTTCCCGATTGAAACCTCCAAATCCCTGATGCGCCGAGCCATCGAAAAATTGCGCCCGGCAGACCGCTTTAACCTCGTCACCTTCTCCGGCAGCACCGCAGTCCTTTTTCCCAATCCCGTCGAAAATACCGAGAAAAACCGCCACCTCGCACTCGGCTTTATCGATTCACTGCGCGGCTCGGGTGGCACCGAAATGATGACCGCCATCAACACCGCCCTGGGCGGCGAGCATGACCCGAAAACCGTCCGCATCGTGTGCTTTCTAACCGACGGCTACGTCGGCAATGACATGGCGATTATTGCTGCTGTTAGGAAATATGCCGGCACCACCCGCGTTTTCAGCTTTGGCATCGGCAATTCGGTGAACCGGTTTTTGTTGGATTCGATGGCGCGGGTCGGGCGCGGTGAGGTGACCTATGTTCTAACGCATGAGGAGGCACAAAAGTCGGCCGACAAGTTTTACCAACGGATAGATGCCCCGGTGCTAACTGACATTGTGTTGGACTTCGGGGATTTAGCGGTTGAGGAGGTTTTCCCGCAGTCGATCGAGGACCTCTTCGCCGCCAAACCGGTGGTCGTGAAAGGCCGCTACACGAAGGCGGGCAGCGGTGTGATCAAACTCAAGGGCCGCAACGCCGCCGGAAGTTTCGAGCGCGATTTGGCCGTGACTTTTCCCGCGGAAGACCCAGAAAACCGCGTTCTCGCCGCGCAATGGGCGCGGGCCAAGGTTGGCCACCTGATGCTGCAAGACATGGACGGGATGCAGCTGGGGCAAATGTTGCCGGCCTTGAAAAAGGACATCATCGGGCTCGGGATCAGCTATAACCTGCTGACCCAATTCACGAGCTTTGTGGCCGTCGAGGAGCAGCATATCACCGAAGGCGGCCAGCCCCGAACGGTCCAGGTGCCCGTCGAAATGCCGCAGGGCGTCAGCTACTCCGGCGTCTTTGGCTCGCTCAGCGCAGACTCCTACGCCGAGGCCCCCGGCATCGGTAGAGGCTCAGGCCCCGGCACGGGTTTTGGGCCTGGTTTCGGCAGCGGCAGCGGCAGCGGCAAATTGTTCGGCACCATCCCGCAAGCCATGAGCAGGCGCGGATCGAAAGCCGACCTCAGCGCGCGCCTCGCCAACGCGGGCGGCACACCGGCGTGTGGGGTGGCTGTCGAGAAGGTTCTCGATTGGCTCAAGCAGCACCAGAACAAGGATGGCAGTTGGTGCCAAAGCCACCAGATAGCCATGACCGGCATGGCTCTGCTCACCTACCTCGCCCACTGCGAAACCCCCGCATCGGAAAAATACGGCGAAAGCGTCCTGAGCGCCATCGGGTTTCTCGTCGAAAAATCTGCCAAGAATCACGGCAAACTCGCGTCAGATCTCACCGACACAGACTGGCCCTACGAACACGCCGTCGCCACCTTCGCCCTCGCCGACGCCTACAATTTCTGCAAGGAAATCGCCCTGGAAGTCCCCGGCCTGGAGGAAGCGGTCCATAATGCCAGCCAATGGATCATCGATACCCAAGCGAAAGACGGCAGTTGGCACTACCCGGACGCACATACCGGGAAAGCCGCCGTGAATGCCGATAACCTCCTAGGCTGCATGAACCTCCAAGTGCTCAGGGCCTGCTCATACACCGGCATCAAATTCCAAGACCGGGCCCCCTGCATCACCAAGGCCTTGGCATTCATCAAAACCTGCCAAGCTGCCAATGGTGCCATTGGTCTTGCCGCCAAGGCAGATGCCACCCATGCCCCGTCCTGCACCGGGGCCGGTGCCCTCATCTATCAAATATGGGGCGGGGCCGACTCCCTGCCTCTCAAAGCCTGCGGTTACCTTGCCAATCAGGCCAAATTCCAATGGAGCGCGGCCGATGCCGACCTTTTAGCCCTTCGTTTCAACGCGGCTGCCATGCTCAACTGCGGCGGCAAGAAATGGAGCGACTTCAACGCCATGTTCATGCCAGAAGTCCTCAACGCCCAGAACGACGACGGTTCCTTCAAGGATATCGGTGCGGGTGCCGAAGACTCATTCCGCCCCCTCGCCGCAAGATATCAAGGCAACGACGAGGCTGCCGTCCATTACCGCAGCTGCCTCGCCGCCCTCACCCTCGAAGTCTATTACCGCTTCTTGTCCGGCCCTCGATGAGCCCCAGAACTCAGTGTTCGACCTCAAAAGCGCCACGAGGCCGAGCAAGCTCAAATGTTACCATGCGAGGACTGACCCCATCGGCCGATGGGGTCAGTCCTCGCATGGTAACATTTG
>JBAXCM010000139.1:0-9720 GCA_037141475.1 Verrucomicrobiota bacterium
GCTAGCGAACTATGCGTCGAGGCCGGTGCCGCTTGGGTCAAAACCGGCAGTGGCTGGGCTCCCAGCGGAGCCACCCTCGAGAATGTGGCCATCATCCGTGAGGCAGTCGGCGGGCGAGCTGGCATCAAGGCAGCCGGCGGCGTGCGCGATTTGGCCACCTTGGTGGCGATGTACCGTCTTGGCGTGCGGCGCTTCGGCATTGGCACGGCCAGCGGTGCGCGCATCCTCGCTGAGTGCGCCGCCCAGCCCGGCGGTAGCGTCGATGTGTCATGAACCCCTAGATAAACGTTAGAACCAACCCATGTCCAGCAACATCATTGCCTATGATCTCGGCACTGGCGGCATCAAGGCCTCGCTGTATGAGGCCGACGGCCAGCGGCTCGCTTCTGTATTTGTCGGGTACGACACATTGTATCCACAAGCGTCGTGGCATGAGCAGCGGCCCGCTGATTGGTGGTCCGTGCTGGTCAGTGCAACCCGCCAATTGCTGCTTCACCCAAGTGCGGATGCAGCCGCCATCCAATGCCTGGCCATCTCTGGCCACAGCTTGGGCTGTGTGCCTCTCGATGCTGACGGCCGCCTGTTGTGCGAGGCCACGCCGATTTGGTCGGACCGGCGAGCGGAGGCTCAAAGCGCGGAGTTTTTCCGTCATGTGGATCCGGAGCAGTGGTATCTAACGACAGGCAACGGATTTCCGGCGGCTCATTACACGGTGTTCAAAGTGCTGTGGTACCGCGACCAGATGCCTGAGATGTTTGGCAGGATTGACAAGATCGTGGGCACCAAGGATTTTCTCAACCACATGCTAACAGGCGTAGTGGCCACGGATTTCTCCTATGCCTCTGGCTGTGGCGTGTACGACCTGCTAGCCTGGGATTATGCGCCGGGGTTGGTGGCTGCGAGCGGCTTGCCACGTGACATTTGGCCTGACATTGTTCCATCGGCCTCGATTTTGGGCGAGCTAACAGCAGCAGCCGCTGCGGAACTTGGTTTGCCGCGCACAGTCAAGGTGGCCTGCGGCGGAGTGGACAATTCGTGCATGGCGTTGGGGGCCCGCAACATCGCAGAGGGCCGCAGTTATGCATCACTCGGGTCGTCGGCATGGATTGCGGTGACATCTTCCAAACCGCTGCTCGATGTGCGGGTCAAACCCTATGTATTCAGTCATGTGATGCCTGGACTATTCAACTCGGCGGTGGCAATCTTTTCCTCTGGGTCGTCGTTCAAATGGGTTTGCCAACAAGTATGCCAAGATCTTTTGGCCCAGGCCAACAATGACAACCTGGACGTCTATGACCTCATGAGTGAACTCGCCGGATCCTCACCCGTTGGTGCCCGAGGCCTCCTGTTCAACCCCAGTCTCGCCGGGGGTTCGTCGCTGGACCTCAACCCACGTATCCGCGGCGCATTCCTCGGCTTGGACCTCGGTCACACTCGCGCCGACGTCATCCGCTCCACCATGGAAGGCATCGCCCTCAACCTGCGCCTCGCCCTCGACGAACTGCGCCAACTCTGCCCCGTCTGCAACGAAATGGTGGTTGTCGGTGGTAGCAGCAAAAGCGCCCTGTGGCGGCAAATCTTCGCTGATGCATTCGGCCTCTCAATCCATCAAACGAATGTCGGGCAGGATGCCGGATCCTTGGGGGCTGCCGCCGTCGCCGCAGTCGCTGCGGGCCTGTGGCGCGACTTCTCGCCCATCGATGCGATCCACCGCCTCGAGGCCAGTGCCGAACCGGGTCCGGTCAACCCTTTGGTCTATGAGCAAATGCTGCCACGTTTCCGCCACGCCGCGCGGATGCTCGCGGAGGCCGCTGCGACAGATTTTTGCTAACGAGCCTTCGCCTCAGAGTCCCCAAAACCCTCCAAAGCGGCGGGCGTCTCAGTGATGGTTCATCCTTCCGGCAGGAATTTCCAGGGCCGTGACCCTTGATCTTTGGAAAAAAAGAACTTTTTTACATTTGATTGGAAAAATTCTGGATGGTATGTCGTATGATCAATCGCCTCTGACCCGAGGATCCCATAAAACTGACATGACAAAGCAAGGCGCTCATCGATCCACAGTGTGGCTGTGGCAGATCCACTTGCTCCTCGCCGCATGGCTTTGGCTTCCGAGTTTTTGGTCCTTCGGCGGAGACACAGCATCGGATCACGAAGGTGTGGAATTATTTGAAAAGAAGATCCGTCCGCTGTTAGTCGAGCGCTGCTACAAATGCCACAGCAGCACCGGCGATAAGATCAAAGGCGGGCTGCAGATGGATTCCCGAGATGGCATGTTGCAGGGGGGCGACACCCGGGCCGCGATCGTGCCGGGTGATTCCGCCAGGAGCTTGTTGATTGAGGCAGTGAGCCACGCCAACCTCGACCTGCAGATGCCGCCCAAGAAGAAGCTGGCCGACTCCGAGATTGCCGATCTGACGACCTGGGTGAACATGGGGGCACCTTGGCCAAACAACACCGCTGGCGCGGCCGCGGGTAAGCTTCCCGCCTTCGACCTCGCGAAACGCCGTGAAGCCCATTGGGCATGGCAACCGATCCGCCCTCAAACTCTCCCTCTCGTCCAGGATGAGCACTGGCCCGCCACCGAGCCTGACCGGTTTATTCTGGCCAAGCTGGAGGAGGCTGGCCTAAAGCCTGCGACTGCTGCGGACGGCCGCACCTTGATCCGGCGGGCCTATTTTGATTTGATAGGGTTGCCCCCTTCGCCTGCTGAGGTGGAGGCATTTCTCAAGGATTCATCGCCCAAGGCCTATGAGAATGTGCTCGACCGCTTGTTGGCCTCGCCCCAATTTGGCGAGCGTTGGGCCCGCCATTGGTTGGATCTGGTTCGCTATGCCGAGACCCTGGGACACGAGTTTGACTTTGCGAATTTCAATGCTTGGCGCTATCGGGACTATGTGATCCGGGCATTCAATGCGGACGTGCCTTACGACCAATTTGTCACTGAACAGATTGCAGGCGATCTGCTCGCAACGCCCCGCCTCGATCCCGCCGAAGGATTCAATGAGTCGGTCATTGGCACCGGCTTTTATTGGATGGGGCAGCGGGTGCACTCACCCGTGGATGTTCGCGCCGAGGAGTCGGTGGTGGTGGACAACCAGATAGATGTGACGAGCAAGACTTTTCTGGGGCTGACTGTGGCGTGTGCGCGTTGCCATGATCACAAGTTCGATGCGATCTCCAGCAAAGATTATTACTCGCTTTTTGGGGTGCTTGGAAGTTCTCGCTACACTCAAGGTTCCACCTATCCACGTCAGAAATTGCTACCTCAGGTGGCCGCCCTTGCCAGCCTCAAAAAGGAATTGCGCCCGCTCATCGGGCACGCTTGGCTGCAACAGGCGTCCGACGTGGCGGAATATCTCCAGACTGCCGCCGCAGTGGCAACAAGAGCCCACGCCGAACTCGTCAGCAACCCGGCCGATGCAGTTGCTACCGAGCGGCATTTGAATGCTGCGCGGCTCAACTCATGGACCAAGGCCTTGCAGGAGAAGCCAGCGGAAGCACCCGGAAATCCTTTGTTCGCCTGGTCTGCACTTGCCGCCGACCCTCAATCCAATGAGCCGCACTTCCGCGACCGCCTGCCTGCCGTGCTGGCAGCCTTGAATGCCTCTCATCCGGCCGCTTTGAGAACCGGCGACGAGATATTTGCCGCTTTTGACGGCCCTGATTTCGCCGGTTGGTCAGTCGAAGGTGAGGCGTTCGGAACCGCTCCGGCTCCCGTCGGTGACTTCGCCGTCGGTGACATGAAACAGCCCGTTACGACCCTCCTGCGTGAACCCTCGGCCAGTAGCGCTGCCATCTCCCGCCGTCTGGAAGGCGTTTTGCGCTCCTCCACATTCACCATTCACAAGCGCTATCTACACATTTTGCTAGGAGGACAGCATTCCCGCCTCAACGTTCGAATCGACAACTTCACCATGATCGTCGCCCCAATCTACGACTCCTTGCGGAGAATGATCGACAACGAGGAACTCAGCTGGATAACCCTCGATCTCGATACTTGGAAAGGCCATCGGGCGTATCTGGAATTCAATGATCTGCCCACCCCGGACCCAACCGACACGGCGGATCACAAGTATGACTCGCATGCCTATGTGGTGGTGAGCCGGGCGGTTTTCTCCGACCAGCCGCAGGCACCGGTGGACGCCATCCGCCCTGCCCTGGTGGAAGGTGGCGAGTTGGTCCGGATAGGATCGGCAGCCGAGTTGGCAATCCTATATCAGGCCACCACCGTTAAGGCCGTTGAAGCATGGTGTGTTGGGGATTGCTCAAAGGTCTCCTCATCACAAATCGAGTGGCTCAACTGGATGCTGCGCAAGCACCTGTTGGATATTGCTCCATCCGACGATCCATCGAACCGGGAACTCATGGCGGAGTTGGCGCGATTCCAAAAACTTGAGGAAGATTTACCCGAGCAGCAGAGGGTTCTAGCAATGATCGATGGCAGCCCGGTGGACGAGAATGTCTTTATCCGCGGCAACCATAAATCCTTGGGCGAGGTAGTCCCCCGCCGGTTTTTGGAGGCACTGGGCGGCTCGGAAAAAAACCGCTTCACCAACGGCAGCGGTCGCCTCGAATTGTCCCAGTGCATGACAGACCCATCCAATCCCTTTCTCTCCCGCGTCATGGTCAACCGCATCTGGCAACACCTCTTCGGCCGAGGCATCGTCGCCACGCCGGATGACTTCGGCGCTCTCGGGCAGGCGCCAACCCATCCTGAGTTGTTGGATTGGTTAGCCGACTGGTACCGAACCAAGGGGGGCTGGTCAAACAAGAAGTTGATCCGCCTCCTGATGACCTCGCAGGTCTATCGCATGTCTAGCAATCCCGCGGACCCCGGCGCTGAGGAAAAAGATCCACAGGATCTGCTATTGCACCGGATGCCCTTGCGGAGGCTTGAGGGCGAGGCCATTCGCGATGCGATTCTGGCTGTCTCAGGCCAAATGAATCCTGCTATGTTCGGACCACCGGTGCCGGTGTTTCTGACCTCATTCATGGATGGCCGCGGCCGCCCGGGCCAATCCGGCCCTCTCGATGGCGCGGGGAGGCGCAGCATCTATCAGGAGGTTAGGCGCAATTTTATTCCCCCGATGATGCGGGCCTTTGATTTCCCGGTGCCATACACGACCATTGGACGTCGCACCGCCTCCAATGTGCCAGCCCAATCGCTTGTACTCATGAACGATCCTTTCGTCATCAGCGAGGCCCGCGCTTGGGCCGAGCGACTCTTGGCCAACAAGCAAGTAACGCCCGAACAGCGGATCGCCCTGATGTATGAGACGATTTTCAGCCGGCCGCCCGTACCCGATGAAAGACTCGCGGCGATGGATTTTTTGAAGCAGCAGGCACTCGCTTATGGTCTCCAGCCGCAGCAGGCCGATACCGATCCGGGACTTTGGGCAGACCTGTGTCACGTCTTGATGAATGTGAAAGAATTTATTTTCCTGAATTGAACAGCTCAACGATGATTCCGATCCAACACCATTGCAGAAATTTTCTGCAACCGCCATTGACCCGGCGCGAGATGCTTCAGCGTGCCGCTAGCGGCTTCGGAGGGGTGGCTCTCTGGGGGTTGCTAGGAGACAAGGCTTTTGGCGAGACGCTGAAAATCACTGCCGATCCGGCCACGGCGCCCTGGGCTGCGCGTCCACCACAGGCTCCACCCAAGGCTCGAAACATCATCTTTCTCTACATGGATGGCGGGGTTTCCCAGGTTGATTCGTTTGATCCCAAGCCGCGCTTGACCAAGGAGCATGGCCAGCCCTTCAAGATGAAGATGGAGCCGACGCAGTTCAACAACAACGGCAACACCCTCGCTAGCCCGTGGCAGTTCAAGAACTATGGCCAATGTGGAATGCCCATCAGTGACCTGTTCCCCTATATCGGCCAGTGCGCTGACGATCTGGCACTCATCCGCTCAATGACTTCGGAGTTCTCTGAACACACCAATGCAAACTATTTCCTCCACACTGGTCTCGGGCTCTCAGGCCGCCCAAGCATGGGTGCCTGGGTCGGCTATGGTCTGGGGAGCGAGAACCAAAACCTCCCGGGATTTGTCGTCCTCAATGGCGGCTTGATTCCCCCAGGCGGACTGGAAAATTTTGGCAACGGATTTTTGCCCTCGGCCTATCAGGGATCCATTTTTCGAGCCGGAGCCAATCCAGTTGCCAACATATCTCCCGCTGAAGCTAACCCCGCTCTGCAGCAAAATAAACTTGCCTTGATGCACAAACTCGATCAGGAGAAACTCGTCCGCAACGGTCGTCTTGATCAGCTAGAGTCAGCCATTTCAAACTATGAACTCGCCTTCCGCATGCAGTCGGCGGTGCCGGATCTGATGGATCTGAAGGGCGAATCGGAAGCAACCCGAAGCCTTTACGGAGTGGATGCACAGAACCCATCCACACGCACTTTCGGCACCCAATGCCTGGTGGCCCGCCGACTGGTGGAACGTGGCGTGCGGTTTATTGAACTCACCTGTCCGGTCGTGAACGGAAACGACCGATGGGACCAGCATGGCGACCTCAAGCATGGGCATGAAGCTAATGCCCGCGCCGTGGATCAGCCCATTGCCGGATTGCTCAAGGATCTGAAGTCACGCGGCTTGTTGGATCAGACGCTGGTCGTTTGGGCCGGCGAATTTGGCAGGACTCCGTTTGCCCAAGGCAGCGATGGACGCGATCACAATCCGTTTGGCTACTCGATCTGGCTGGCGGGAGGCGGAGTCAAGGGGGGGACGATCCATGGTGCCACCGATGAATACGGATACAAGGCGGTGGAAAACAAGTGCTCCATCCATGATCTGCACGCCACCATGCTGCATCTATTGGGCATCGACCATAAACGACTCACCGTGCGATTTTCAGGCCGCGACATGCGGCTTACCGACGTCCACGGCGAATTGATCCAGCCCATTCTGGCCTGAGTGCCGAAGCAGGCCGCCGACATCAGGAATGTCTTCAGCATCGTTAGATCCTGATCGACAGCTGGTATGGCATGACACTTGCCAAATGCCGTGTAGCGGAGGATAATCACAAATGCACCGCATCATAGCCCAAAACTCTGCCAGGCGAACGCGGGAACTATCAATCCCTTGCATGAAAACCAGAACTCTATTGTTAGGGGCTGTCGTTACTTGCTGCGCCCCTTGTCATGCAGCGGTTCGGGTGCCGGCCATCATTGGAGAGCACATGATGTTGCAGGCCTGCGGCCGCACGCCAATCTTCGGCTGGGCGGATCCCGGCGAAGAGGTGGCCGTGAGCATCGGGGATGCCAAGGCCACCACCACCGCTGGCTCGGACAGGAAGTGGACGGTCATTTTCACCGGCCTCAAGTCCAGCGCTACGCCAGTCACTGTGACGATTGTCGGCAGCAATACGATAACCTATCAGGATGTGCTTATCGGTGACGTGTGGCTGTGTTCGGGGCAATCCAACATGGCTTTACCGCTGCGGCGGGTGCTAGGCCGCGATGTCAGCAGTCCTCAGGGACTGGGCCAGGCCAACGAGCCGCAGATACGACTGTTCAAAATGCCCAAGGACACGGTGTTGGATCCCCAGGATGACTGCAAGGGTAGCTGGGCAGTTTGCACACCTAACGAGGCCCGGGAGTTTTCAGCGCTGGGATATTTTTTCGGACGGGAGATTCACCTATCTGAAAAAATCCCGGTTGGGCTGATCAATGTTTGCCGCGGCGGCAGCTCGGGTCAGATGTGGACGAGTCTGGAAGGACTTCAGTCCGATCCTTCGCTTGCGAGCTATCTCAAGGAGATTGTCCAGGCCAAGGCGGATTATCCTCAGCGCAAAGAACGCTACCTAAAGTGGAAAGGAGATTCGGGCAAATCAGGAAATCCGAGAGAGGTTGTTCCCAGACCTGTTGGCATGGATGCGTGGGAAGATAACGTGATGGCATTGCCGACAGTGCTCTTTAACGGCATGATTTCACCCATCATTCCGTTCGGGATCAAAGGTGCGATCTGGTATCAGGGTGAGGGCAACGCGGATGAGTGGGACCTCTATCGGACGTTGTTTCCCGCCATGGTTCGGGACTGGCGGCTTCGATGGGGCCAAGGCGATTTTCCTATCTATACGGTCCAGCTCTCCAGCTACAGGCCGCCGCGTTCGGAGCCCGGCGAGAGCCATTGGGCTGCCTTTCGCGAAGTCCAGACCCAGCTTCAATCCATCGTGCCTCATTCGGGCATGGCCGTGACCGTCGATATCGGCAACGCCATGGATATTCATCCCCTCAGCAAGGCGGAGGTCGGCCGCCGATTGTCACTGGTGGCCTTGGCCAAAACCTATAACCATCCGATAGAATACTCTGGCCCGCTCTATCAGCGCATGGAAATCCGGGATGGCAAGGTTGTGCTGCACTTCACCCAGGTCGGTGGCGGACTGACGGCCAAGGGCGGCGAACCCTTGAAGCGCTTTGCAATTGCCGGCGCAGATCGGAAGTTTGTCTGGGGTGAGGCTAAAATCGAGGCCGAGACAGTAGTGGTTAGTAGCCCGCAGTTGTCCAAGCCGGTGGCGGTTCGCTACGCATGGGACATCAACCCGGACGGCTGCAATCTGTTCAATGCTGCGGGCTTGCCAGCGTCCCCGTTCCGTACCGATGACTGGAAACTGGAAGTCTCACAACCCTGAAATTTGTCAAAATCACCCTCCAATATCACATGAAAACAAGCGATCTCCGCCAGCCTCTGCTCATTAATCTAACGCCCGCTTGGTTGGTGTTGGGAGCGATGACTGCAATTGCCCATCCGGCCGATGTGGCTGATCTCAAGTTACAGGCTGAAGCAGATCGGATCGTCTCTCGTTACCAGGCGGTTTTTGATGCACCACCGGGCGGAGTTCCTTCGCGAGATTCGGCTCACGGCCCGCTGTTAGGCAACGGCGATGTGGGCGCGGTGATCAGCGGACAGCCCGAGGCTCAACGCTACTGGCTCAGCAAGAACAATTTTCTGAAACTAAAGGATGGCCACCGGACCGGTGGGCCCCGGCCATTCGGCGGTTTGGAGATTAACATTGCGGCTTTGGCCGGCGGCACCTACCGAGTCGAGCAGGACCTCTTTCCCGCCATTACGGTGTCCCGCTTCACCAAGGGATCGAACCGTGTGACGATGCGCTCCTTTGTTCCCGCTACCGAGGCGGTCTTGCTCGTCGAGCTTGCAGTAGAAGGCGAGCCCGTCGAAGTGCAAACACGGCTTTGGGCGGCACCGGGCCGCGGCTCCGAGGAGAACCTGGGTTGCACGGATGGCTTGCTGTGGGCCACCAAGGGCTTTACTGATAGTGTCATTGAGCCCACCGCAGCGGCCGCCGTTCTAACCGTCGTTGGTGGGGCGGTCAACCAGCCCGATCTGGAGCCATTCGTGCCGCAAGTGATTCCAAATCCACCGCCCAAGCGGCTGCCGCCGCCCAAGATCAAGTCACAGCCGGGACCGAAGTTCACGTTGCAGCCGGGCAGGAAGATGACGGTGGCCGTGGTGATGCGGAGTTCGTTTGACGCGAAGGAACCGCTGGTTGCCGCGCGGAAGTTGGCGCTTGAGTTGAATGCTGACAAGCTGAGGGTGCTAGAGGGGCAGCACCGCCAGTGGTGGCGGGCGTTCTGGGCACGCTCGCTGGTCGAACTCGGAGACCGGGTTCGGGTGGTCACGCGGCGCGAAAATATGCCAGCCTTAAGCGCCTTTTTCGGCGATTCCTACCGCGCCATCAGTGAGATTGATAT
>JBAXCM010000140.1:0-9713 GCA_037141475.1 Verrucomicrobiota bacterium
GCCGAAAGGAGGGACGCCGAAGACCGCTCCATCCCCCACCCTGCCAAGGTCGGCAGCGGATCGGATGGAATGTTAGGGGGAGTGCGCAACGCGCCGACCCTCGGCACCGGCCCCTGTTTAGCCGCCTCCAGCCAGTTCTTGCAATAAGGAGTGAACACCCGGTATGGCAGGCCGGATCCGGTTAGAACAGCCTCTGGCGGGAGCAAACTCACATCGTCCATGGCGTGCACGGCGACTCCCAGCTCGCGGCAAAGCCCAACGACTGCCACTTCCACGGCCTTGCCATGCGGGTCGGGGGCCTTCTGGAAATACACGGCTTGTGCGCCGGTTTCCTGGATCACTTGCCGCAGCACCTCCAGTGGTGGCCCTCGGCGCACGATCAAACGCCCGTCGATTGTCTGCAAATCGGCCGCCAGCGATGCCAAACAATCGCACAGGAATTGCTGGCGGTTGGGGCCGGTCCATACCTGCGATTTCTGCCAAGGGGAGAGGATATACAGCGGGCACACCGCCTCACATGCTTGGGACGCCGCCCGAAGAACCTTGTGGTCGGCAATCCGCAAATCCCGGCGGTACCAGTGGATGCCTAACTTGTATGATTCACTCATCGGGACCCTTTCTCCGTCCCTCCAACGATTGGCCAGTGCCTCATGGCGCGACCGCCAACCGTTCGTTAGACGACTCGTGCTCAAAAAGGAAACCGTTCTCCTTGTAGGTTTTGAGCCGGAAGTGGGTGGCTGTGGAAATGACGCCTTCCAACGTGCTGAGTTTTTCGGAGACAAAGCGGGCGACTTCACGCAGGTCGGCCCCTTCCACCACCACCATCAAATCGTAGCCACCACTGGCCAGGTAACAAGACACCACTTGCTCAAAGCGCGAAACACGCATGGCAAGCCGGTCGAAACCGCCGCCGCGCTCCGGGGCGATTTTCACTTCGATGAAGGCAGACACGGCGGTGTCGCCGGTAATTTCCGGATCGATGACGGCGTGATAGCCGCGGATGGTACCGTCCTTTTCCCAAGCGGCGACCCTTTCGGTGATCGTCTGAGGCGGCAAGGCGAGCAATTCGCCGAGTTCCTGATGGGAGAGGCGTGCCTTGCGGCACAACAGATGGAGGAGCGGATCGAGGGGCATGGGGGGGGGTAGATGTTGGATTGCGATCAATTTGGTGCTGGCACGGCAAGAATCTCGCGTTGTGCCTCTTTGACCAGCGCGCCATCCTTGAGCCAAGCGTCATAAATCGACCAGCCATCCCGCAAGAGACTGCGGCTGCGGCCAAAGCGATCCCCACTGTTGAGTAGCACCACAATCAAGCGCCGCGGCGTCGCTCCTTTCGAGCCATCCGGCCTGGCTCGCACCAAAGGCTCGCGATCCATGCATGTAGCCAAACACGGGCCAGCCCCCGCAGATGCACCAGTTTTAATGCCGAGAATGCCTTCCTCGCCAAGCAATTCGTTGGGATTTCGGACAAGATAGCCGCGTTTACCGGTGGCACCGGTGACGCTGATCTGGCGCTCCTTCTGGCGCACAATGAAATTCAGGGCGTTACGCCGCATCGCAAAAATCGCCAATCGGGCGACATCCGCAGCACACGAGTATCCTTTTGCACGGGGCCGCTCCAGACCGTGTGGGTTGACAAATTTCGTATTTTCCATGCCGATATACCCGGCAAGCTTATTCATTTCATCCACGAATATTGCCACCGGGTCGCCTGCCTTGCCGCGTTTGGTCAAAATCTGGCTACCAATATGGTTGGCAATGGTGAGGGCCGCAAGGTTGTCCGAGCCAAGAAGCGCGGAATAGAGGGCGTCGCGCAGGGTGAGCGTGTCGCCGGGTTGCAGGTTCATCGGATTGGGCCCACCGACCATGGCAACTGTCGTCGGCGCGGTGATGACCAATTGACTGATGTCCGACCCCGTTGCGCTGGCCCAGTCCACAGCGACGACAGCAGTGGCCAATTGGGTGAGGCTGGCCACCGGGCGCTTGACGGAAGAATTGGCGGCGATGAGGATTTTACCGGAATAGGCCTCAACCACCATGAGGCTTTCCGGTGCTTGGGCGTAAACGAGCAAAGGCGATAGGGCGCTGAGCAGCGCGACGAGGCGGACAATCGTGGGGAATATCATGGGTGGAACAACCGGACTTTAGCCGCCGCACGCAGCAACTCAACCCCAAAGGCAAACATCTTTTCAGAGCCGGGCGGCGCACCCAAGACAACCAGTTAGAAGAAGAATCAGCCTCCTGCCTGTCGCCTCATCGGCGGACTAGCGGGATGTACCAATGCCACCTCCCAGGTCAAAAGAATTCGGCGGGATAGGTGATTTTCAGATTGCCCCACGTTGGCACTTGCGTCACTCACTTGATGGAAAAAACCCTGCCGCGGCCAGTTTGCCAAGCGGAACTAACACTACTATAAAGGGCTCCGAGTTCATCAGCAGAGAGCAGGCGGTATTCAATCGATCGGGCGTGAGTGGTCTCCGGGTATTTCTTGATGACCATCTTGTGCAGATCCGTGCCGGCACGCTGACCGGCGTAATCGATCAATTCCTTCGCCCGTGCCGTCGCGTTGGCAACGGCATTGTTGTTAACCCCCTCGGTGATCGGGCTGGAAAAATAGAAGCGTGCCAAACTTTGGCCGTTGGTATCAACGGTGACTTCATCGACGATAAGACCTGCCTCGGGAATGGCATAAGTATGGCGGCTGATGGCGGTGAGGTGATCAAGGGCCACCATGTATTGGCCCCCAGGCAAATTGGCCACCCAGAAGCGGTGGTTGCCGTCGGTTTCCGCAGTATTCTGGGCGGTTGACGCTGGGGTTGTCGCCGACGAGGCTGGGGCCGCTGGCGTGGCACCGGCTGGAGTGGCACCGGCTGCGGCAGGGGCGGCAGGCGAGTAGGTGGCTGCGATGAGCAAGCAGGCAAGGGCGGGAAGGAGCATGGCTTTCATGATGGAGAGTAGCATAATGTCAGAAAGGCGGCCTGACCAGCACGATCCACAGGAGAATCACGAAAGTCAGGGTTGTCAGGTGCCGCAGCTTGCCATATTCTCAGACATGGTTCGTTTTCGGCCCAATGTAGCGGCACTCATGGTCAAACCTGAGGGCCAGTTGCTCATTTGTGAGCGCTGGTTGATTCCGGGTTCGTGGCAATTTCCACAAGGGGGCATCGACGCCGGCGAGACGCCCGAGCAGGCGCTGTTCCGCGAGATTCGCGAGGAGGTCGGCTTGGAGCCGCAACACTATCAGGTGCTCGCCAAACGTGGCGGCTACCGCTACCTCTACCCCGCCGATGTGCGTTCAAAAAAGCTCCTCAAACATGGCAACCATGGCCAGGAGCAAGCGTATTTCCTCTGTCGGCTGCTCGCCGGAGCTCCCCCGGTCAACGTCAACCAGCAAGCCCGTGAATTTTCCACCTATCGCTGGATTGATCCCTCAGAATTTGATTTGGATTGGCTGCCGGTTTTCAAACGCGACGTGTACCGACGGGTCCTGTGGGATTTTTTCCGGGTGGCACTCTGAATTGATCTGGGAAGCTGCGACTCACTCAGAGGTCCTCGCCACGATGGATGCCGCCGACTGGAATGTTGGAAAAGACCACGCATGTGTCCAACACAGCATCCCCAACCACCTCGCAGCCCGGCCAGACGATCGAGTCCCGAAGAATCGCTCCGGACCTAACCACTGCCCCGGGCCCAACCACCGAGCGCTCGACGCAGGCACCGGCTTCAATGATGCCATCAGGATGCAGTGCCGGGCCTAACTGTAATTCTCGATGCGCTTGCAGATAGGCGGCGCGGTCGCCGAGGTCCAGCCAAAGCCCGTCGTCGAGGATGATGGTGCCGAGTAGTCCGGAACGAGCCAAATTGAGGAATGCCGGGATGACCGAGATTTTTTCATTGGCTGGAAGCAGGTCGAGAAACTCCGGACTCACACAATAAATGCCGCTGAACACATGGGTCCCCTCCCCCCGACCCAGCCGCCCACGAATATCGATGCAATGTCTGCCGGAAGCATCCAGCGCGATGTGTTTGGCATCCCCGCCGGAACGCAGGGCCAAGGTCACCGGCATGCCCGCATCTGCGTGTGCCCGAATCAAACGCTCCAGTGGCAGGGTCGAGAAAATGTCAGCGTTATGTACCAGCACCGGCTCGCTTCCGATCCAACGTGCTATGTTCTTGAGAGCACCACCCGTTTCTAGCAATTCCGGCTCGTGAAACAAGGTGAGCTCCCGGCCCTCCCATCTGCGCGCCAACGCAGGAGTGCCGTTAGCCCCGGCAAGCGGACTAACAGGAAGTTGGATGGCATCTCCGAAATTCTCCCAAGCCTGAGGCAGATAATGGGTGTTCACCGCGAAACGCTGTATGCCTGCAGTGGCACAGGCGGCCAACGCCCACTCCGCCAGCGGTCGGTGAAACAGCGGCACCAGTGGCTTGGGCAAGCGCTCCGTCAGCGGTCGCAGTCGCGTCCCCAATCCGGCTCCGAGAATCATTGCCTGTCGCAGGGGCATGGAACGAGATGGTATCATGGTTAACGTTTCCGACACCCCCTCGCCATCGCCAGTGAGCACCGCTTTCACGGAGCTAGAATTAGGCCCATACGCTAAAATGATCAAGGGTGGATCCACTGAAATGAACTGCCACTCTTAACACCAATTTTTCTTGTGGCGATGATCACGCGGGTCTTGACACCGACGGCGGCATCGCGGAGCCTCCGACAGGCTTGCTCGGCAATTCTGCCGCGCCAGCTATATCCACCCCAACAAACCATCCACGATCATGGGCGACAAATCCCCCAAAGCGAACCAAAAGAAGTCCTCGCAAAAGCAGGTCAAAACGAACAGCGCCACCCAGGCCAAGAAACAGGCGTCTGCTAAAAAACCCTGAGTTCTGCCGCTTAGATCAGCCCCGGCCCCTCTGATGAATCCATCAGAGGGGCCGATTTTAGCAAATACGGCTGGCAAGAAATCCGGACTGCCAGTTGGATCGCGCCGAACTGGCTTCTTCATTTCGTCGAGCGCCTTCGGCACGGCCCTCGCAGGCAGACGGTAAATCATTGTAACTTTCCGGCATCACACAAGTATCTTCAACCCATGAACCATGCTAGGTCGCACATTCCGCATCCCCGAATTGAAGAACGCAGCAAAGTTGGCGTTCATCTAACGAAGCACGAGCATTCCGGGTTCAACGGCCGCTTGGCGGTATGGATCACGAATGCTGTGAGCACGATGTGGTGTGCCTACGTATTTGCAGGCATCGCGCTGATCAGCCTGCCGGCTGCCTTGCAAGCTGGCACGGCCGCAATTGTTTCCTGGGTTGCGCAGACATTTTTACAATTGGTACTTCTCTCGGTGATCATGGTCGGCCAGAAAGTCGCAGCCAAGGCCTCGGACAAACAAGCGCTGCAAACGTATCGGGACGCCGAGGCACTTTTGAAAATCCAAGATGAACTCCACAAACTGATCAAAATCAACAACGAGCTAACCGAGGCCATTCACCATCACATCGTCCAAAAACCTGAAGCCTGAAACGAAATACCTGAGATCTGGCGCGGATGAGTGAGTGGAATTTCATGACAGTGATCATTGTGCTGGGCGTGTTCGCGCTATGGAAACTCGAACTTGCCGCCACGCTGCTGAACCTGCGGAGTTTCCCCGCCAGCGTTCCCGACGATCTCGCCGGGGTGATGGACAGGGCAAAACTCGACCAAGCCCGCGAATACCTGCGCGTCAACGCCAGATTCGGCATGGTCCAGTCAAGCGTCTCACTGACCGTGTTGCTGATGTTCTGGGGGCTGGGCGGGTTTAGCGGGTTAGATGGGTTGGCACGCGGGCTCTGCGCCTCGGATCTGGCGGCTGGGCTGGTATTTCTATCACTGCTGACACTCGGGCAAAGCCTCATTGGGATGCCCTTTGCGGTTTATGAAACGTTTATCATCGAGCAGAGATTCGGATTCAACCGCGCCACGCGTCGCACCTTCATCCTCGACCGCCTCAAGGGCCTGTTGCTTGCCGCCCTGCTAGGCCTGCCGCTGCTCGCCGCTGTGCTGTGGATTTTCAGCAACGTCTCCCACGCTTGGCTCTGGGCGTGGGCGGTGGTCACCGTCTTCCAGTTGGCGCTCACCTATCTGGCACCATCATGGATCATGCCGCTGTTCAACAAATTCACACCCATGCCCGATGACCCACTCAAACAAGCCATCGAATCCTTGGGCGATCACTGCCACTTCCCCCTCTCCGGCGTGTTCGTGATGGACGGCTCAAAGCGCTCAACCAAGGCCAATGCCTTCTTCACCGGCCTCGGCAAACGCAAAAAAATCGCGCTCTTCGACACCTTGATCGAAAAAAGCACCCAACCTGAGTTGCTGGGCGTGTTAGCCCATGAGATCGGCCACTTTCGATGTGGCCACATCCGGCAGCGGTTGGTGGTAGGCATCGTCCAAAGCGCGGTGATATTTTTCTTGCTGGGCCTTGCGACCGATCCCCACGGTGCCTTTGCCCGACTGCTGTTCGATGCTTTTGGCGTCGCGACCATCTCGCCTCACGTCGGCCTGGTGCTCTTCTTCATCCTGCTGGAGCCCGTCAGCAAATTATTGAGTGTGCTGGCCAATGCTTGGTCGCGCCACCACGAGTTTGAGGCCGATGCCTACGCCGCCAACGCCACTGGCAATGCCGACGCCCTAGCCGAGGCCCTCAAAAAGCTCTCCGCCGATCACCTGTCCCATCCGGCACCCGCAGCCTTGCGGGTGTGGCTGGATTACTCGCATCCACCTCTGTTGCAACGCCTCGCCAAGCTGCGCCTAGCCTCTGCCCCGTGAGGGCTGTCAGCGGCATGATTGCGATGGTGTTGCCAACCGTCTTGTTAGGTCCAGGTTAACCGTCCTGGGCAACCCACCCAATCCCCGATTGAGGAGACCTGTCGAGGCCGAATGCATCGTGGACGGCACGGGCAGCTTCTTCGATGAGGGTTTCATCGACGGTGACGGCAATTTTGATTTCTGAAGTGGAAATCATCCCGATATTGATACCGGCCGCTCCAAGCGCCTTGAACATGGTGGCGGCCACTCCAGAGTGCGAACGCATGCCAATGCCCACCGCCGAGAGCTTGGCAATGCCGCCCTCCGTCTCGACCTTGGCGTTGGGCCCCAGTTCAGCGATGACGGGTTTGAGCGCAGCCTGCGCCTTGCCCAAATCACTGGAATGCATGGTGAAGGAATGGCGGGCGAGGCCGGCGGGAGCGATGTTAGAAACGATCATGTCCAAGTTAATCTCGGCTTCCCCAATGGCCCCGAGAATGCGGCCGGACATGCCGGGCTCATCCGGGATGCCAGTGATGGTCACACGGGCCTGGGAGCGTTCGATCGAAATGCCGCGAATAACGACATTTTCCATATTGGGATGTTCTTCTAACACTAGAGTACCGGGGTTATCGTTGAGCGAGGAGCGGACTTCGAAAATGACGCCGAATTTCTTGGCGAATTCGACTGAGCGGGACTGCATGACCTTGGAGCCGGAGGAGGCCATTTCCAACATTTCGTCGTAGGAAATCTCGGGCAGCTTGCGGGCGTTGGGCACAACCCGCGGATCGCAGGTGTACACGCCGTCCACATCGGTTAATATCTGGCAGACATCGGCCTTGAGGGCGGCAGCTACGGCGATGGCGGTCAGGTCCGAACCGCCGCGACCCAGCGTGTGGATCATGCCGTTGGGCGTAATGCCTTGAAAGCCGGCCACCACCAAAGTTTTACCGTCATCGAGGAATCCGCGCATCAGCGAGGGGTCCATGTTGAGGATGCGGCCCCGGGTATGCGAACCGGTGGTAAAAATCCCCGCCTGGCGCCCGGTGATGGACACAGCATCCATGCCCATTTCCTGCAGCGCCATGGCGACCAAGGCGATCGACTGTTGTTCGCCAGTGGCCAGCAGGACGTCGAGTTCTCGCTCCGACGGGTTTTCAGTGAGTTCGCGGGCCATCTTGATGAGGCCGTCGGTGATGCCAGACATTGCCGAAACCACTGCCACTACTTGGTTGCCAGCGTCCCGGGTACGTTTCAAGCGCGCCGCAACGTTGCGGATGCGATCCAGTGTGCCGACGGACGTGCCGCCGTATTTTTGAACGATGAGGGCCATGGGGCGCGGGAGTCAACCCAAGTGCAGGCAGGATGGCAAGCACAAGATTTCAGCACAAGATTCAAAACCCAGTGCCAGGTGCTAGAAATTCTTGGGCTGGAAGTTTTTGGCATTGGCGATGCCGGTGATGCCGTCCTCGCAGCGCAGCACCCACAGGCCTTTGCGGAAGGCATAGCGGTCGCTCTCCTCATCAAAGTGCATCGCCGCCAAGCCCCCTTGGACGTTCCACCCGGCGTATTCCTTGAAGGCCTCCTTGAAACGGCCCAACTTGTCCAGATGCCACAAAACATCCTCGATCTTGAGGGTGGTTTTCACTTCGATAACCACGATCGTATTGCCATTCACCAGGGTCATGTCCACCTCGATTTTTTCCCCCTGGCTATCGCGACCGGTCCGCCGCTCGGTCATCTGGTTGACCTGCAACCCGCGCTCTTGGAACAACTTGACCGTGCCGGGACGCATCAGCGCCTCCACGAGTTTTCCCCACTGGCTGGTGAACAGGCCGCTAAGTGCCTTAATCTTCTCGTCGGTGTCCTTCATCTGCCGGTCCGTGTCCTTCATCAGCCGATCCGTTTCCTTCATCTGAAGCCTGTGCTCCATGATCTGCCGGTCCGTATCCTTCATCTGCCGATCGGTTTCCAGTTGTGAAGCCCGCAATTCCGCTGTGGACCTGGTGAGCTCCGCAGTTGACCTGGAGAGATCCGCCAGAAATTCTCTCAATTCCGCTGCCTTCATGGAGGGACGCTATCTCATGGCCCGTGGTGAGTCAATCCCGAAAGAAGATGGCGAGACGGCCAATCAATCCGATCATCTGTGGATGTCTCAGCCTAACATGCATCAACGATTCGCTTGACCAAACCCGCTCATTGTTGTGGCATTGCCAGCAAGCACCATGCAACTCCACCTGCCCATTGTTATTCTAACGATCATGACTGAGGGTCTTGTCGCCGGACAGGCCGCGCCGCCCGAACGCGGTTTCGTTAGCCGCCAAGCTGCCGACAACTGGGAACAGGCGCTGGTGACCGGCAACGGCAAGCTCGGAGCCATGGTCTTCGGTGCGCCGCTCGACGAGACGATCATTGTCAACCACGGCCGCCTCTATCTGCCATTAAATCCGCCACTGCCGCCGCCGGCCACCGCCCCGCTGTTGCCTGAGATGCGCGGCCTGATGGCCGCCGGCACCTATCAAAAGGCCGCCGATCTGGTGGTGACGACCGCTGACCAGGCCGGCTACCACGGCAAGCGCTGGACCGATCCGTTCATCCCTGCTTGCGACCTGAATTTGCACATGGAGCCCCGGGGCCAAGTCAATGACTATCAGCGCTCGGTCAATTTCGCCAATGGCATCGCCGCCGTAAACTGGAACGATGAACGCGGCGGCTTCACCCGCCGGGTTTTCGCATCACGCGCCGACGACCTAATCGCTGTGTCGCTAAGCGCGGCCACCAAAGGCACGCTCGATTGCCGACTGCAACTCGCCACCCGCCCGCTGGCGGGTCAAGGTGGCTGGAATCCGGAACAGATGGTCAAGATCGGTATCAAGGAGGCCGTCACAGGTGCGGGCGACGGTTTTCTAACATATCGTTGCGC
>JBAXCM010000141.1:0-9682 GCA_037141475.1 Verrucomicrobiota bacterium
GAATTTTCCGGTTCGCCGCCGGTTATTTTTCGCCCGTTGCCGGTGCGGCAAAAATCGGGCTGCAAATCTTCGCCTTGTTCGAATCGCGCGCCGGAAAAATCTGGGCGGGTGGGCAAAACGGATTGGCTGGTTTTGATGGCGCCGCCTGGAAAATATTTTCATCCAAGGATGGTTTGCCTCCCAACTCCATCCGGGCATTGTCTGAAGGCGGGGCGGGGAACCTTTGGATTGGCACCGAGGGTGGCGGGCGTTCCTATCTGGTCGCTTCCGGCATTGGCTGCCAAGGCCGCCGAGACCGCCTGCTTGTAGATCTGGAAGCCGTAGATCCCTGGCGTGGTTGTCGGCGTGGTGTCGGTGTAGCGTCCGGTGATGCGGCCTGCGGCAGTGGCGGCCACGTCGGCCCAATTCCAGTCACCTTCCGCATCTTGGCTACCCGCCACGCCGTTAGCGACGTTGCTCAAGGCACCGGTTGAGGCAAACGCGACGAGTTGATAGTGGGCATTGGGAGTCAATCCGGAGAATTCCCAGTCGAAGTGGTCACCGGTGATGTCCGGATAGTATAGATATGCCTGTTCCTCTCGCAGGTTTCCACCCGAGGTGCTCAGATAGACGTTGCGCCAACCGCCACCGGACGCGCCCGAACTGGTGGCAGCGCCCATGGCGAAGGAAATGGTGGTTGCCCCACCAGCCGCGTTTTTGAGGTTGCTGAGGGATGCGCTTCCATGGTTCGCATTGTTGCCGCCGACGTTCACCCCGTTCCATGGGCCGGATTGGCCGGTGAATATCAGACCGGCGGCGTTCTTGTTGAGTGTGCCGGTCAGGGTGGTGTCACCCGAGTACGGCGTCTTAATCGCTATATCGCTGTAGGTGAGGTCCACGCTGATAAGGCCTGTCGGGTCACTCGCTTGGGCAGCGGTGGTGAACGTCCAGACCGGGCCGCTCACGGTGCCTAGCGAGTTTCTGGCGACGACTTGCCAGCTGTAATTGGTGGAGCCCATCAGGGTGGCGGGAGGGACGTAGTTGCTGGCGGTGACGTTGGCGTTGGCGGTGGCGGGTTTTGTTTGAGCGGTCATCCACAGATATACGTCGTAACTGGTGGCACCGATGACGTCCGCCCAGTCCAGAGCGGTGTTGACCAGCACTGCGCCAGCACCGGTGGAGGGCAGCGGAGTGGTCGGCTGGGTCATTTGCACTGCCGTGACGGTTAGAGTTACAAGTGCCGTTTGATCGCTGGACACCCCATCGCTGACCTGGTAGGTGAATGTGTCTGTGCCGACGTAGCCCGCAGTGGGCGTGTAGCTGAAGCCGCCGTTGGCATTGAGGGTTAGGCTGCCGTGGAGCACGTTGGTGGTGACGCTGGCGGTGAGTGTGCTGTTGCTCGGATTGATGTCGTTAGCCAGCACTCCGGGGGCGGGCGTGACCGTTGTGCCGGCGGTTAGGGTATAACTGTCGGCCACTGGCACGACTGGCACGGTACCGGAGAACGAGTTGTAACTCATGTTCCCCTGGGTATCCACCGCCATCACGTTGAACGGACTGGTGCCCAGGTCCAGTCTTGTTTGGCCGGCATGTTTGCTATAAGTCAGGACATTGGAGGATACCAGATTGTTGGGCACGTCGGCGGGGGTTTCCGGAATGTAGTATTGGAAAACGGCGAGCGGATAGGCCGAGGTGGCCGTCAGATTCTCCGGCCCGGTGGCGACGCTGACGGGGGTGTTGTGGTACACCTGCGGATCTGCACTCATCAGGTAGCGGTTCCAAGCAGCGAGATCGCGTTGTTTGCCAAGGGTGCCGGCGCTCGATTCGCCGTGGGGCGCGGAGTTAGACGCGCTGTAGGTGAGGGTGAAGTATTGCGAGATATCATAGCCGCTGCCGCTCATGATGTTATACAGCGATGTGTCGTGCCAGATCTGATGGAGGCAGTGGCAGGTTTCGTGAAGCGTCACGCCGACGTAATTGGAATAGTTCAGCGCGTTGTCATTGCCCAATTGTGTGGAAAGCAGTTTAGTCATCATTTGTGTGGCATCGGCCGGATGAAAGCCGGCGGTGGAGTAGGCCCCCACATAGCACAGGTCGCCACTGCCCAAGGCATTGAAGGCCACTGACGAGAAGGCCAGGTTTTTGTGGACGCCGTCTTTGTAGGCGGCGGGGATTTGGTTATAGACTTCGCCGTACATGCCGGTGCCAAGCGCGGTGGCTTGGGCGCGGGTCTGCGTGAGCACCAGCTTTTGGACGTCGATGTTGCTGGAGGCGTCGAGCGCTGGATAGAATGTTAGGCGGCCGTGACCGGCGCGCAATTGGTCCTCTGCCATCCAACTTTGCATGAGCTTCGTCTGAAGGCTGAAGTGAGTGGCATACAGCGGGTCCACTGGCGAATTGGCTTCGTCGGAAGGCACGGCGTACCAGACTTGGAACCGGTAGTCCGTTGAAGTGGGCGGGGTGAATACCAGATTGAGGTTCACCGCGCCGTGGCCGTCGGATATGGTTAGTGTGTTAGTGCCGGGCCGCAGGTCCACCAGACAGCGGAAGCGGGTGCCGTATTTGGTGAATGAGAGCGCGGCGCTGACGGGTGCGGCGGTGATGGTTAGGGTTGGGCTGCCGTCAAAGGTGCCGTCCACCAGAGCCATGGAATAGCGGAACACCTGGCCATCAGTGACGTTGCTGAATTGTACTGTGGAAGTGCCTGTGTGAAACCCCCACTGCGGACCGCTGGTCGCACCGTTGGCGTTGTTGGCCACCACTTGCCAGTCGTAATTCACTCCGTTGGATAGGGCCGGTGGCGTCCATTGGCTAACTGCAATGGTGGCATTTGGGGTGGCGGGTTTGCTGCCGCTGGCCAGCCACAGATATACGTCATAACTCGTGGCACCGGCAGCGTCTGCCCAGTCGAGGGTCGGCGTGGTGGTCACCCCAGAGGCGGCGTTGGCTGGTGCCGGCGTGTTAGGAGTTGACGGGAGGGTGCCAGCGACCGCGTTGCCGGTGAGGGCCGAGTCGGCGGCACCGCCTGGCAGGTTGGAGGCGACCACATGGAGGTTGGCGGACTTGCTGCCGGCGGTGGCAGGGTTGAAGCAGACGGCGATGATGCGCTGGGCCCCCGGGGCCAGCACGGACTCGCCGGTATCCGCGCTGATGAGGAATTCCCCGGGGTTGGTGCCGGTTAGCTGGACGCTTGTGATGGTTAGAGGCGTGGCGATGCTGTGATTGACGACGGTGATTTCCTGTTGTGCGGTGGCACCGAGGCTGAGGCTTTGGGTGCCGAAACCATAACTGGCGGGAAATACTTGGGAGCAGGAATTCAATGGTTTGAGCAGGTTGTTTAAATCGGTGCCTGCGCTCGCACCACCACCGCTGTAGGTATAAGGCGTGCCAAGGCCCGAGGCCGGCGTGACAATCTTGAAGATGTGCTCGCCTGCGGTGAGCGTCAGCGGCGTGCCGTCGGCTAGAGGCACCCGGTCGATGCTGATGGAGCCGCCATAAGCCGCGCTGAAGGTATAGGTGCCGGCCGTGGTGATATTGAGTGCGCCGGAGTAGATTGTGCGGTGCTGGGTGTCGCCAAAGCGCACATCTTCCTGGGGTGCGTTGCCATTCATCATGCCCATCACGCTGCTGACGATCGGGGTGGATTTTTCAAAGCCGGAGGGGGCAGGGTCGCCGGTGAAGAAGTATTGGTAGTGGGTTTTCGGGGTGATCAGATAGAACCCGCGGGTCACCGGGTTGCCTAGAGGGTTGCCTGCAGCGTCAAACAACCGCGCACTGATCACCGACGACTGGGTGATGGCAAAAGGCGTGGTGTAGGCGGTGGATGAGCTGGTCGGGAAGTTATACCAACTATTGTTATAGTCGGTGCCTACGGTGTAGCGGATGGTTCCCGCCACTGGCGAGTTCATTGTCACCATGCCGCCGGTCACGAAGCACACGTCTTTGGGGTCCACCTGGGTGGTCACGTTCAGGCTGACTGGGCGCATCACGTGTTGATAGAGCGCGTCAGTTTGTTTTTGTCGCATCAGGAAGTTATCCCAGTTGCGGCGGGAGGACACCTCCTGGTTCCATGTCGGCTCGCCCAGGGCAGGCATTGATAGACGGAATGCGGGCACTTCGACTTCGTAGGGAGTTTCCCATTCCATGATGTGAGCACCGACAATTTTGTTCTCGGTGCCGGTGATCGGCAGGAACGTTGGCGTGAGGTCGGTGTAGATGTTGTCTGGCGCGCCGATGAAACGGGCCAGCGGGGTGAGCCGGTTGTAGATCCCCTGTGCAGGCCGATAGAGCAGGCAGCGGTTGTAGGGCGCTGCATGGTTCGCTTGGCCCATGCCGGCGACGTGGCCGCCGGCCGCACGCATCACCGGGTAACCGCTGGCAGACGGGCCTTGGCCGTCGTCGTAGCCCCAAGCGGTGTAAACCAGATTGGTGGGCAGGTCATAGCCCTTGCCGATGGATCCCGGCACGGTCCACGACCATGAGCTGCGAGGGACGCCGCCGGGCGGGTTACTGGTGGTGGCGACTTTCGTGTTGAGCTGGCTCATGAACCACAACATGCCTTCGGCACCGCTGGCGTAATTGTTAGCAGCTTTGCTGGTGGCATAATATGGATAACTCTCGAAATCGGTGGTTGATACCTCGTCGGCACCAATGTGGATGTAGGGAGATGTCGAGAAAACTGCGGCGAGTTCGTCGAGAATGGTTTTGACGGCCGCCACCGCAGTCGGATAGTTGATATTGACGTAATGGGTGGCAGTGGCTCCGCCCGTCGAACAGAAGGTGGCTGGCAGCTTGCCGGTCATGTAGGCTGCCCAGTTTGGCGTGTCGATTTCCGGCACGATGACCACCCCGCGGTCCCTTGCATAGGCGACCAGGGCGGTGAGTTCGGCTTTGGTGTAGTAAAGGCGGGAGCCCGCCGGGGGCAGATAGAAACCGGGTGAGCCGGTGTAGGCAGCGCTGCCGTCATTGGTTTTTGCGAGCCCGGGAAAGGCGGTCGAGCCAAAGGTAAACAAGCCGTCGGCACTCATGTATAGGTGCATGTAGGTGACTTTGTACATGCGGTGGAGGTCAACGAACTCATACAATGTTTCGAGGGGATGGAAGAACCGTCCGATGTCCCACATCACTGTGCGCAATGGCGAGGCCGGTTGGTCTGCAATGACCATCTGCGGCACGCTGGCCGGGGTGCTCGTGGTGTCGAGCGCTTGCAGCAACGTGACCGAGGCCCAAGCCACGGCTTGATAGTTCTGGCCGGACAAGACGAGGTAGGGGCCGGTTGAGTCGAGGGTGTAGGCCTCACCGGTTAGTACAGGGTTGAAGGCCAGAGCGATGTCGCCGGCTTGAGGGGTGCCTTGAAGGGTGGATAGAGTTAGTCCCGAGGCCATGAACAGATCGTGGGCCATGACTTGTGCGAGGGGCAGCAGCAGCGTGTCTTGTGCGACGATGCGGGTGGCGGCGGTCACAGGGAAGTCTCCATTGCCCATGGTTACTGATTTTGGCCAGGGAATCAGATAACCCGGATAGCGCTCACCGGTGGTGAACGTCCACACCGGCCCGGCGGTGGTGCCATTGCCGTTGATGGCCACCACCTGCCAATTGTATAGCGAGTTGCCGAGCAGCGGCTGGGTCAGCAAGTAACTGCTAGAGGTGAGCGTGGCGGTAGGGGTGGCAGGTTTGTTGGCGCTGGCCAGCCACACAAACACCTGATAGCTGGTGGCACCGAGGCAGTCATTCCAATCCAGGGGGGTCTCCACCAGCACGTTGGTGGCGGCGAGGGCGGGCGAGGGGACGTTGGGGGCGAGTGGGCGGCCGTCATCGGTGGTAAAGGCCCAAACCGGGCTGTTCATCACGCCGACGGGATTGCGGGCAACCACTTGCCAGCGATAACTGGTGAGGGCTGATAGGAATCCCGGTGGTGTGTATTGACCGACCGTCACGCTTGCAGTGGGAGTGGCGGGTTTGGCACCGGAGCCGGGCCACAGATAGACATCATAAGATTCCGCGCCGACAACGGTGGACCATGTTAGAGTCACGGCGGTTGCCACGGCGATGGTGCCGTCGGCGGGTGCGGGTGTGGTTGGTGACGACTGCGGCGGGAGTGTCCGTGGCAGGTGCTCCAATTGCGCGCCGTAGAGGCCCAGCGTGGGATTGGGGGCGGTGAATGTGCCGGTGATTGTGCCGCTGCTGTCGGCGGTGAGGGTTGACCAATTCCAGTCGCCCTCGCTGTCCAAAGTGCCCGCCAGTCCGCTGGCAACGTTAGAGGCTCCGGCGCTGGTGCCGCCGTCGCCAAACAAGGTGAGGCGGTAGTTGGCGTTCGGGACGAGGCCGGTGAAGCCCCATGCGAAATGGTCACCGGTGATCACCCCGTTGTACAGGTAGGCCTCGGTGGAGCGCAAGGATTGGAGAGTGCCCGGGGTGCCTTCGTTGGGTGAGCAGCGCCAGCCGCCGGCCGGGGTGCTGGTCAATCCGGTGGCTAGGCCGAGGACCATTTTGGCGGTGGTGAGGGTGCCTGCGCCGTTGGATAGAAACCCGCTGGTGGCGCTATTTTGGTTGTAGGTACCGATGTTGAGGGCGTTCCAAGGGCCGGTTTGGCCGGAATACAGGTTGCCTGCGGCGTTGTTCATGGTGGAGCCGCTCAAGACGGTGTCGCCGGAGCAGGGTGCGGTTTGGCCGGATCCGTTGCCGCCGCTTCCACCGACGACAAAGTCCACACTGAGCAGCTCCGCGTTGCCCGCTGCATGGGTGAGCGGCACCATGGCAGCACTGCTTGCAGCGCAGATGAAGGCGGCCAGCCAGCGGCAGCCAAGTCGATTGCGCGCATTTGACAACATGCTGCCGCTTCTTTGAGTGTCGGGGGCAGGCCCCCCTTGAAACCGGTTGCGTATCATAGGTTAGCTGTTGACCCGGAGGAAAATTCTCTGAGAGATCGGGCCAACCCGGATGGTAGTGGGACGAGGGTGACCTGCAAATCCTGCAAGCCGCACAGAGCGATGTCCAAGGATTGAACATCGAACCGTTGGAGGTGAAGAATGGGGCTGGAATGGCGTTTGGGGTGGGTACTTCGCATAACCGGCTTTTTTTACCTCAATATCTGCTATTTTGTGGACCTTGGCCTCCGTTAAGGGTTTTCTCGCGGCGTGAACTCCTCCATCCCCAGTGCCATGGGCACGCTTGACGCGAACGAAGCGGTAGCCGCAGTTGCTTACCGACTCAACGAGTTTTTCGCCATTTACCCGATCACGCCGTCCTCCCCGATGGCTGAGTTTGCGGATGAATGGTCGGCCGCCGGACGTAAAAACCTGTGGGGCGCGGTCCCCAGCGTGCTGGAAATGCAATCAGAAGGCGGTGCCGCCGGTGCCTTGCACGGGGCCTTGCTGGCAGGTTCGCTCAGCGCGTCGTTCACGGCGTCGCAGGGACTGCTGCTGATGATTCCTAATATGTATAAGATCGCTGGCGAGCTGATCCCATTCTGCCTGCATGTGACGGCACGGGCGTTGGCGACCCACGCGCTGAGCATCTTTGGCGACCACTCGGACGTGATGGCCTGCCGCCAAACCGGGTTTGCGATGCTCGTCGGCGGCTCGGTCCAAGAGGCTCAGGACACCGCACTTATTTCCCAAATGGTCACCCTGCGCTCACGGGTACCGTTCCTGCACTTTTTTGACGGTTTCCGGACGTCTCACGAAGTTTCAAAAATCGCGTTGCTCAGTGATGACGACCTGCGGGCCCTCATCGATGACGAGAGCATCCGGGCCAATCGAGAACGCTCACTGACGCCCGATCACCCGATGATCCGCGGCACGGCGCAAAACCCCGACGTGTTTTTCCAAGCCCGCGAAGGCTGCAATCTGTTCTACGATGCACTTCCCGGCTTGGTCCGCGAAGCCATGGATGCATTCGCCGCCCGCACCGGTCGCGCTTACAAACCTTTCGATTATGAGGGCGACCCTGCCGCCGAGCGGGTCGTCGTCATGATGGGCTCGGGTGCCGAAGCTGCGGGTGAGGCCGTGGGTTGGCTCAATGAAAATGGTGAAAAAACCGGTTTGGTGAAGGTGCGCTTGTACCGGCCGTTTTCGGTGGAGGACTTTGCTGCGGCGCTGCCCAAGACGGTCAAGTCGATCGCAGTGTTAGACCGGACGAAAGAACCCGGTGCGGTGGGCGAGCCGTTGTTCCTGGATGTGGTGGCGGCGTTGCGCCAAGCGGACACCCTCGGATTGATGAAAGACACTCATCAGATCCGCGTGATCGGCGGACGTTATGGCTTGGGCTCCAAGGAATTCACCCCGTCGATGGTCAAGGCCGTGTTTGATGAACTCGCCAAACCCGCTCCAAAATTATCATTTACCGTCGGCATCAACGATGACGTCACCGGCCTGTCACTGGACTATGATCCGGACTTTGAAGTGGTGCCCGCAGGGATGAAACAAGCGGTGTTCTTCGGCCTCGGCTCCGATGGTACCGTCGGAGCTAACAAAAATAGCATCAAGATGATCGGCGAAGGCACCGATAACTTCGCCCAAGGGTACTTCGTCTATGACTCGAAAAAAGCCGGCGCAATGACCGTTTCACACCTGCGCTTCGGCCCCGCTCCCATCCGCTCGACTTATCTGATCCGCAGCGCGGAATTCGTCGCCTGCCACCGCTTCGATTTGTTGCAACAAATCAACGTGCTCGATTACACGAAGGCAGGCGGGATTTTCCTGCTCAATTCGCCCGGCGATCCAAACGAAGTATGGGACCGTCTGCCGTCGGATCTTCAAGAGCAGATTATCGCTAAAAAACTCGAGTTCTATGCCATCGACGCCAGCACCGTGGCCCGCAATTGCGGCATGGCCGGGCGCATCAACACGATCATGCAGACGTGTTACTTCGCCATTTCCGGCGTGCTGGAAAAGAATGAAGCCATCGCTGCTATTAAGTATGCCATCAAGAAAACGTATGGCAAACGCGGTGATGCGGTGGTTCAGCGCAACTACGATGCAGTGGATCGCACGCTCGAAAATCTCGTTCGCATAGACTATCCGAAAACCGCCACCTCCGGCATTTGCCAGGCACCGCTGGTCCCGACGAGCGCGCCAGACTTTGTGCAGCGAGTCACAGCACTGATGCTCGGCGGCAAGGGCGACCTGCTGCCCGTCAGCGCCTTCCCGGTCGATGGCGTTTGGCCAACTGGCACCACCCAATGGGAAAAACGTAACATTGCCGAAGAGATTCCGGTTTGGGAAACAGATATCTGCATCCAGTGCAACAAGTGTGCAATGGTCTGCCCGCATGCGGCGATCCGTCCCAAGGTTTTCACACCGGATCACCTAACCAGCGCGCCGGCCACCTTCAAGTCCACCGACTTCAAAGTGCGCGAATACCCTGGTTTGGTGTATTCGCTGCAGGTCGCTCCCGAGGACTGCACCGGTTGCCAACTCTGCGTCAACGTCTGCCCCGCCAAGGATAAGAGCAACCCCAGCCGCAAGGCCCTCAACATGGTCGCCCAACTCCCGCTGCGCGAAGCCGAACGCGAAAATTACGCGTTCTTCCTCGACCTGCCGGATCCGGACCGTGCGATGCTGCGCGACGATGTCAAGACCTCACAGTTCATGCGGCCGCTGTTTGAATACTCGGGCGCTTGCGCCGGTTGCGGCGAAACCCCCTACGTCAAGCTGCTCACCCAGTTGTTCGGCGACCGCTTGCTCATCGCCAATGCCACTGG
>JBAXCM010000142.1:0-9653 GCA_037141475.1 Verrucomicrobiota bacterium
CGCAAAGGCAAGCGAATTGGGCTGTAGTTGGGCTGTAGTTGGGCTGTAGTTGGGCGGCCGCAAAAAGATCAGATCTGAGCGTCCGACTTCAACCATGCCAAAGTATCAATCCTATTAGAACCTCTGAACGTACGGCAAAGCGCCGACTCAGCTGCACTGTGCGACATTTTGCTGGTCCGATCGGACCAGCGAAATGTCGCGTCCGCTGTCCGATGTTTATCCGACATGACAGGATGATTGCTACCGGCGAAGGGTTGCTGCCTGCAGAGACACGGCATCTTGCCTCCTCGTCAAACACACAACAACAACACCGATGAAATCCGTCAGATTCTTGAAAAACACGTTCACGCTCCTCAGCCTAGCCGCCGTCGCGGGTCTATCGGCCCCGGCATTTGCCCAAGACAAGGCCGCCGCCAAGGCGGAAGTCACATGGAAAGCCATCGGTGAAGCATCCGGCGTGGTGGCCATGGCCGCCGTAGGCAAAAACCTCTTTGCCATCACGTCCACCAAAAAACTCCAAGTCTGCGAACCCGCTACATCTCCTGTGGTTTGGAAGGAAATTGGCAATGGCCCCGGCGGTAACGTCGTCGCCATGGGCGTGTCCGACGGCAAGTTGTTCGCCTCCACCGATGCCCGCTCCGCCGGCCGACTGGCCCTACGCGATGCCGTCACCACCGCCGCGACGTGGCAGGACCAAGGGCATGCCTGGTGCCTCACCGGCATGGCGGGTGCGGCCGGCAAGATGTATGCGATCGTTGATACCAAAGATGTGGGGGCCGAACCGACGATCATGGTGCGCGATAACGCCGGGGTTGCCAATGCCAATGCCGGCCGCGGCCTGGATGGCATCCCATGGAACGGTGTGGATCGCAGGCCCCCCGTCGGTGCCCTGGCAATCACCTCCGTCGGTGGCAAATTCTATGTGGCGACCAAGGAAGACGCACTGTTCGTTGGCGATCCTACCAAACCCGATGTGAAGTGGCAGCAGATTGGCGATGCCGCCGGAGTGACGATTCTGGCTGGTGCCGAGGGCAAGTTGTTCGCCGCCACCAAAACCGGCAAACTGCTGATGTGCCAGCCCAAGTAACCTGCTCCCTGTAAGAATGCATCACCTGTTGCGCGACACTTTCGGCTTGCTGACCATCCTCTCGACCCTAACCTGTTTGTCAGTGGTTTGACCCAAGCCGACAACGCATGGCGCTTGCTGGGCGATGCCGCGGGAGTGACGATCTTGGCAGGCGGTGACGGCAAGCTGTTTGCCACCACAAAAACCGGCCGCCTTTTGATGTGGAAACCCAAATAGCAATTCTAACATATGCATTCCCTAATTAATCGACCAATAGCCAGTCGTCCCGTCAGTTCCAGGCTGGCACTGTTAGCCAGCACCTCCCTGCTGCTTTCCCTAACCATCCTTGCCGCCGACCCCGGTGCCAAGGAACTCGACGCCGCCATCACTTCCGGCAACTTCACCGCCTATGCTGCCGACCTAACCACATGGCTGGGCAAGAAGGTTCCCGCCGAAAGCACCCGCGTCTCCGAGATTGGCATCACAACTCTGCTCAAGGACCCGCTGCTCAATGCCGTGCTGACCCAGCGCCAGTTCATCACAAAAATCGGGGCCGACAAGCTGAACACCTTTGCCGAGACCGATCCCGCGAACAAAGCGTTCTTAGGCTGGCTACTACACAACACCACTGCAATGGAGTTATGTCTTGAGGCGGCCACCCCGACGGGCCTCAAGGCCAGGGATGACAACAACTGGTCATTGTCCGTCGAATCCTTGGATCTTTGGCAGAAACTCGCCGCCACCGACCCGGATTCAAATGCCGGGATCTATCTGAAGCTGGCAATCGCCACGGCCCTGGCACCTCCCGGCAAAGTCAACATCGGTGCCGGCGGCGCAACCACCCCCGCTGACCCGATGGTCCGCTATCGATACTTCAAGAAGGCCTATCAGAATAAAGAACTTGCGGGCAGCTTTGATAAACTATCAGTTTGGGATTACACCAAGGTGGTTTCCTCCGGGGCCTCCGACGAGGATCTGACCTGGGGCCGGGACATGATCCATACCTTCCGCCCAGACTTGCGTGCCACCGAGATGATGGTGGACCTAACCAGCTCGGTGTGGCGCAGAAATTCACCGGTCCCCTACACTAACATGAAAACCGTGCTGCAAGGCGGCGGCAAATGCGGCCCGCGCTCGTCCTTCGCCGTCTTCATCTGTCACGCTTGGGGCATACCGGCCATCGGCGTCGCCCAACCGGCCCATGCCTGCGTCGCTTGGCGAGGCGTTGACGGCGTCTGGCGCGTCGGCTATGGCAAAGGCTGGGGCGCTTCCCGGCTCGATGGTCTGACCGGACCAGAGTTTGTCGAGGGCTCGCTGGCCCGTTCGCGGGTGGCCCAGTTTTCACAGATTGAACACCTCCGCTGGTTAGCCTCCGCTCTGGGGTCCCACGAGCAAACCACCGCAGTGCTGGCTATTTGCCAAAAGCTAGCCAAGGAATCCCCGGCCACAACGGTGGATCTGAACGCGTCACTCAAGCCTGAGGAAGCGAACGCCGACCCCGGCGGTGAACCGGCAAAACCCACTATTCCGTTAGGCACGAAGGATGCCAGCACCTCCGCGCAGACGGGACCGGTCAAGCCCGTCGACGGTGTCCTTCATGTGAGTGCCGGGTCCTACATCAAGCAGGAAGGGCAATCGATGTTTGGCGGCCCGAGCATCATTCTCCAGGATTGTCACGGCGGCGGCAAGCAGGTGTATTTTCCACAACAACTGGCTGCATGTTGGACTGAATACACGGTCGATGCTCCCGCAACCGGCAAGTACGAACTCACCATGAAAGTGGCAGCCATCAACGACGGCCAGTTCCTGCATGTTGGCTCCCAGGAATTCAATGCCGTGAGCTTGGTCAAGATTCCGATGACACACGGGTTGTGGGCCACCACCCAACCTGTGGATGTCAAACTCATGCAAGGCGTGCAAAACATCCGGGTGACGGTTCTTCCTAACCAGCGGGGGGTGGCGCTCCATTCGTTCGATCTCAAGCCAAGAACTGGTGAGTAAGCCCTCAGTGGGCGTCGGGGCTACGGCGGAGGATGATCATTTGAAGGAAGCCGCTGCGGGAACCGTCGGAGGCGAGGAAGAAGGGGTCCTCGCTCTTGAGGATGATCATCTGGGATTGTTCGGTAGGGCGGATGGGAATGACGTTGTTTTCCTGGACGTTCCAAGCGTCGTCGAGTTTATAGGCAAGTTCATAGATGAGATGATCCCTAACGGCAGGCACGAGGATGGCGTCCCGGTTCTTGAGCTCCAGCGCAGGATTGCCGTTGCAGCGCATTGCGATCGGATAGGGACTGAGGTTGTGGACGCGCAATTGACCGAGGGGTAGCTTGCTAGGGTCGTCGTCGATCACATAGGCGGTGAAGGTGCCGCCATCAGCCGGTGCCAGCAACACGGTGGCCCGGCGACAATCACCGCCCGGCAGGTTGGCAAGGGCGACGAGCGATGGCTCTTTCTTGCGGCGAACTTCGAGTTCGAGAGCAAGACCTTGTTTGGGCGCAGCACCCGACGCCGGACCATCGGTCTGCCCGGTGCCGAATGGCTTGGCAGGGACGATCCTGGCCGCTGCCGGGTACTTTACGGCAGGCTTTGCAACGGCTTCGGGAGTGCTTTCGGATTGATAGATTCCGATGAGGGTGGGGCCGGAATAGGTTACGGGCGTGGAGTAACGGAAGCCCAGCGCAGTGATGGCGGTCTTGCTAGAGCCAGGTTTGAAGGACAGACCTTTGATTTCATTCCCCCATGCGACGACGTCAATTTTCATGGTTACGAGGTCCTTCTGCTGGGCACCCAGTGGCGTGGCGAAAAGGAACAGACAAGAAATCCATCTAATGTTAGATCTCATTGGGGGACAGCCAGCGGAAGGCGACGATTTGGAATTGACGGCCATAGGATTTGTTCATGTTGGATAAAGATATCCCCCGGGCGGAGGGGGCGTTGGCGGGATCGACGTAGGAAGGAATCCGCTGGACGATTGCCTCGCAATACACCTTGGCGGCGGTCTTTCCGTTAGAGTCAAGAGCTTCGCCGAAGGTGCGGATGCGGAATGTATCGGAGCGGGCGGTGAGGGATGGGCCGATGACTTGGAGGACGTCGGCTTGGGTGCGCCAGCCTGGGATGCCGGTGGAACGATACCCTTGTTCGGGTTTGTACTTGGCGTCCTTGAGCATTTCGCGGTCGGCTAGGATACTTGCCACCGCGCCGTAGTTCATCGCGGCGGAAGTGGCGGCCCAATCCGGGATAGCCGGATCCACATTCGGGATGTTGCCGCCGGTGAATTCGACGTTGCCAGGAGTGCCGTCGTAGTCGGCACGGGGGGCGCCTTGTTTTTCCATCAAGGTGACCTTGTCGGCGGTGACGTTGATGCGGGAGAAGGCTTTCTTGTTACCGGCGAAGTTGATGTTGGACCCACTCTCGTCGATGGCGTACTGGAGGGGGCCGCAGCGGGTGGGGCCCGGCTGGGTTGATAGATCGGCTAGAGATCGGTTCATTAAATGTGAGAGGGAGAGGAAGGGGCCGCGGAGGCGGACTTGTTTGACAATTTCCCCGGCGAGGTCATCGAGCTGCTTATCGGTTAGACGGCGGAAACCGGAGAAGGAATCCGCGTCATGGCCGCTGGGCGGATTGGCGGACGAGGTAATTTGCTCGAGGGTGCGGGGGAAGGCTGCGTCGGGATTGGCCGAGGTGTCGGCGCGGTGTTTGAAGCACTTGGCACTGGCGAGGAAGGCTTTCCAGGCGTATTTATCGGTGGAATTGCAGTTGAAGGCACCGTCGATCATAAGCTGCGAGGCTGCGGCAACCGGATCCATGAGTTGGCCCGACGAGTCGTCGGTGTTGAACACGATGAGGGAGGGATTCTCGGGGATGGCGTTGCCGCTGCTGCTAGAGCCGTGGGGAATGGTTGAGAAGAAGTAACCATCCCAAAGCGAGGCATTGAGCAGATAAGAGATATCATAGTAGTTGGTGCTGGTCAGAATAGCGGCGGTTGGGTTGGGGGCACCGATGATTTGATAGTCGCTGCGGGATTGGGAGACGGTCTTGCGTTTGACGAATGGGGTTGCGTAGGAGTTGCCGACGGCGTTGCCGGGTTGGTGGCCGATCGAGGCGAATTTGTCATCGCCGGTGAGGTCGGCGTGCTGGAGTTGGGCGAGCGAGGCGAGTTGGGCTGGGACGCTGAAGAGGATGGTTTTGGCGCTGCCGACGAGTGGGGAGCGGCCCCAGTGGATAGGCGAGACCGGCAGATTGCGGGTGAAGGTGGTGCCGGTTTCACCGCCGTGGTCGGTAGGCTGAAGGGGTTGGATCGGGGGCAGCAAGGATGTACTGTTCGTCCATTCCGCGAAATACGGTGGTGGGTTATAACTGGTGATGGGTTTACGAAAGTGGGTGGCTTGGAGGTTGAAGTCGGCAAAGGTGCGCAGGGTGGAGCTGCGTTGGCCCATCTCAAAGGTGGCGGGCATGTAATTGATATACATTTCGCCGGGTTGGCTGATTTGGAAGCTATGGCATAACAGCGGGATAGGTTCGGTGAGCTGGGCGGCCTCTGCGTTGGTGAAGGTTCGCCCGACGGCTGGCCACTGGCATTGATCGAGTTCGAAGCGCTCGACCCGTCGGAGAATGTTAGAAGAACCAGCTGGGCGCAATTCGACCGTGACACAGGATGTTTGCCATTCTTCGCGTTCGTCGATGAACGGAATACTTGAATAGATCGTGGGGTTTTCCAATTCGATGCAATTGTTGAAATTGCCCACGCTGTAGGGGTCGACGGGCACAAAATCGATCGTTATGCTAGATGCACCGTTATTGACGGTTCGCAGGACATGAGTGCTAACGGTGTAGGCGCGGGCCTCGCCGGGAGCGAGGCTGGCGGGTTTGATGCGGAAAAGCGCCTTGTTGAACACGGCGGGAGAGGTCACATCTTTGGGCAGGAAGGCGGCGACGGCGCCGAGGCTCCAGATGCAGGAGAGGAGGTTGCCCGGCGGGGTATCTGCACACAATTCGATATCGAGATTGGTTTTCCATTTGAGCGGGCTGGAGTAGGGATTGGCGAGGGTGATGGCGATCTTGCCGCAGGGGTTGATATTGAAGGAATTGGCGGATTTGTTGATGATTTTGGCTCCCATGAGAATGCGGAAATCGGTGATGATCGGGGCGATGGCGGCGGTGGTATCGGAAGTGGCGGCCTTGACGATGAGCGATCCGTTTTCGAGGGACTTCAAGCGATCATGAAACTCCTTGAGGGCGTCCCATTTGGGAGCCTTCATCGTCGGGGCAGCGCTGCTAGGAATAATGTTGGTGCCCTTGACCGGATAGTTGGCGATGCTGGCGAGCGCTTTCGAGGTCGGCAGTGGGTCGGCAAGAATCGCGGTGAGGTCAATCTTGGTGCCACCATTCAACGAATCGGCTAGGACGGCGCGGCTCAGGGCGGTGGCGGAGTGGAAAATGTTCTGCAGCGCACTAGTGCCATCGTTGAGGGTGCCAACGCCAGGAATGAGTAACGCTGTCTCGTTCAGGGTGACAACTTTCGGGAGTCCCCTGTGGACGGCTGAATCCGGGGTTGGGTAGGCGGCGAATCCGTCGACGGTTTCCCAGCCCCGTCGCTGGGCAGTTAGAGCCACATAACTGGACGGGTCCTCGACTGTTTTGTCGCCGTTGATCATGGCCTTGACGCCTTCATCACCGACCCACCAAGCGAATCCGCCTGCTGGCTTGGCGGAGTCCTTGCTAAAAACCACGACCCGCGGCACGGCGACGTAGCGGTCCATGGCTGCGGGGCCGCCACCCACGGAATTTTTGCCGACCAAGACAACAGCTTTGGTGGCATCGGCGGCGGCCCCGTTAGGACCGACGGCATAGCTGGCGTCGGACGGACGGATGTCAGGACCGCCTTTTGGGAAAGTGGTGGAGTTGCCGCTAACGAGCCAGTGAACAATGGTGGGGCTGGGGGTTCGAGTAAAAATGGAGGCCGGCGTGTCTCTGTTAGCAAAGACTCCGGTCCAGTAGCGGGTGCCTGGTTGGAGGGCGGAGAGGCCCTTGGACTGGTTGTTGACCGACTTGTCGTTGAACGGCGACCGCCCCACCGCCAGCGGCAAGCCGTTCGCTGCGGAGGCCATATCAGCGGTGGCGGTGACGCGCTGGTCTTGGCCAGCATAGCGCTGGAGCTCCCCGATGGCGAGCATCAACGCCATTCTGGCATTCTGCCGCGCCGTATTGACGGCCTGGGACTTATCAGAAGCGCGCAGGGATACACTCGACAGCGAGAGCAGGCCCACCACTAGGAGCGTTAGGAGAACCATCAGTGAGAGCGTGATCACCAAGGCGAATCCGCGCATGGCATCGGGCATGATGCCAGTTGTGGGTTGATGATGGGCGTTCATGGGCAAACCCATACGCTGGAAGAACGACCAAGCACACAAGGAAAATGGGTGGCGCTCGCTGGGACGAGGAGTGTCCGATGTTTATCCGACATGACAGGATGCGGGGTTTGTGAGAAAAGCCTAGGCCGCCCAAGCAAACCAGCTCCAGAGAGTTCCGACCACAAGCTATCAGACATGACTCCAATCTGTATGACCCCAAAAATCCCGTTGAAACCCATGGGATTCCTTATTGCAACTTGTTTTTCATGGACGGCGCTGGCCGCGAACAGTGTGGCGGCGGAGCCTGAGTTTGCTCTGCATGATGGCGACCGAATCGTACTGCTAGGTGACAGCATCACCGAACAAAAACTCTACACATCCTACCTTGAGGCCTATGCCCTGACGCGCTTCCCAAAAGAAAAATTTACATTTTTCGGTCGCGGTTGGGGCGGTGATACCGCATGGCTGAGGATGCGCTCGTTCCCGGACGAAAAGGCGTTGCATGCCGCCACTGGCGACGCCCAACAGAAGCTTATCGAAGATTCGGTGGACGAGGCTCTCAACCGCGATGTGGTGGCCGTCAAGCCAACGCTGGTGATTATTAACTTTGGGATGAACGACCACAACTACGAGGCGTTCCGCGAAGACATTTTCAAAACGTATGTTCGCAGCCAGACCCACCTGACCAAGTCGCTGATCAAGAACGGTGCCCACGTCGTATTGCTCACGCCGCAGCCAATCGAAAGCCGCAATGGCAATCCCTCCACCGACGTTCGCAACCAGGCGCTTGGCAAGTTTGCCGCCGGCCTCAAGGGGGTGGCCACCAAGGAAGGCGCGACCTTTGTCAACCAGTTCGATCCTTACATGGCGATCATGCAACACGAGCGTTCGCTGGACGCGAATGCCAGCATCGGTGGCGGTGATGAAATCCATCCCGGCCCGGTCGGCCACACCCTGATGGCCTCCATCATTCTCCAGCAACTCAACGCACCGTCGTTGGTCTCCCGCGTGGACATCGGAGTGGCCGCCGACCAGAGCGCCAAGCTTGCAAATGCCGAAAAATGCGTGGTGACCAACGTGAAGTTCCAAAAGAACGAGCTCAGTTTCGACCGCATTGACGAGTGCCTGCCGATGCCGGTGGATGAACGGGCAATGGGTGCCTTGAAGCTCGCGCCGTTGCTCGATGCCCTCAATCGTTATGAGTTGAAGGTAGCCGGCCTGACGGCGGAACGTTATGACGTCATTATCGATGGCGAGTTGGCAAGCACTCTAACCAACCAGGAGTTGGCTAAAGGAGCGAATCTTGCGCTTGCGGCCGGGCCCATCACCAAGCAGTCCACGGACGCCCTCGCGCTCATCATCAAGAAGGGCCCGGTCGTCCAATCCCTTTGGGAAGCCGAAATCCACCACCGCAATAAGCAAATCCCCGGCCTCCAAGAGCAGCGAGACCATCTCGAAGCGCAAATCACCGCCGTCTGCCAGCCCAAACCTCATCATTTCGTCCTCAAACCCGCTGGCCTATAGCTGTGGCTAGCCGTAGCGCTCATCATTTCGGCTCGATTAGGCGGCTCGATAGGACCCAAGGATCAAGAATCTGCAAATTCGTTTGATCCCAAGTTCCTTCGCTCCTCGAAGGAATTATTGGTGACTCCTATGGTCACAATCATTTTTGCCGATCACAGACCACGCCCCCCCGGCTTCAGAACTCAGAACTCAGTGTCCGCATGCACTGGGTGGGATTCGAGTACTTGATCAGGGCAGCATTTCCCGGGTTGCAGTGAAGGGGAAATGCGGGCAGAATACCGCCGTTGGCCATGTCATCATACGCTGCAATCGCGAAGCGGGGAGAGGGGCGCCTGTGGGCGGCCGCTCTCGGGCTTTCGCTGTTGTGCAATGCAGGGCTGCTAATGGTGGCGGGCATGGCATTTATTCAACCCCAGTTGTTGGAGCACCCCGCGCCGACCACCCCACCTGCGGCGGAACCCCTGCGCCTCATCGCCCCGGAACTCGCGGACACCCCCAGCGACCCAGCCGCGGAAGCCACCGATTCGCCCCCTGCGGAAGCAACCGCCGAGGCCGCTAAACAAATCCTTGCTCCGGGGCATGCACCCGGTTTCACCCGCACCTCCGAAGATCAACGCGGCAAACGTCCGGAGCACCCGGCGTTCATCGGCGAGCGGGATACTGAGGCAACGAGCGATGCCACCCCGGACCAGAACGCCCCCGCCATGCCCGCC
>JBAXCM010000143.1:0-9651 GCA_037141475.1 Verrucomicrobiota bacterium
CAACGATTTGGATCAGAAAAGCGATCTAACAGCGAAAGTCGAGTTAGCGCGGGGGGGGAGCGGAATACCGAGAACCCCGTTTTCCAGTGGCTGGAGCCGACCGCCCGAACAAGGCCCGCAGCTCGCAACTGAGCAAGAATCCTAGTGGCGTTCAATGTTCGGCGTTTGTGTTCATTCTTTCGGCGCTCGCGCTCGTTCCCCGCCAGTCCAATGACCGCAGCGCCGACCCAGCAGCGGCTTTTCCGGCTCTGCCATTTCTCGTGCCACGTCGCTTGGCAAGAGGCGATCTGCACTCCGCAGGCAGCGCTGGCGACGTTCCAAAGCCCACCCTATGCTTGCGCTGCCTCAAAGCGGCAGGTCGTAGCTGCGGCCGCTGATGCCTTCATGCCAGCGGATATAGGCCATGTTGACCATTGAGAAGCCGCCGACAGTGGGGTAATTGCCGGTGAAATACCAATCACCGGTGGGCCCATCAATGGAGGCACGAAGGTTGTCGATGGTTTGGAAGAGCACCTCGACCTTGCCCTTCCAATCGGTCTTTTCGGGATAGACCATGCGGCTGATTTCGGCGGAAATGTCTTCTTCGCTGAAGGCGGCATAGACCTCCTTGACGCAGTTGGCCCGCACGGCGGGCGGCTTGTCCATCTCAGCCAGACATTTTTGATAGATCCGGTCCAGCAAGGTGGCCCGGCCTGCGCGTTTGTGGAGGCCGACGGCGGCTTGGAAGGCGATGAAGCGTCCGAGTTCGGCCATGTCGATGCCGTAACAATCCGGATAGCGGATTTGCGGGGCGGTGGAACAGATGATGATCTTGGCCGGATGAGTGCGAGCCAAAATGTTAAGAATGGATTTTTTCAAGGTGGTGCCGCGCACGATCGAGTCATCGAGGACGACGAGGTTGTCGCCTGGATTGACGAGGCCGTAGGTGATATCATAAACGAGGGACACCATTTGATCGCGGCTTTTGTCTTGGGTGATGAAGGTGCGCATCTTGATGTCCTTGTTGGCCACCTTTTCACCACGCGGCCAGTTGCGCAGAATCAAGTCATCGACCAGCTCCGGGGTCAGAGTGCCCTCGGCTGCCCCCTTGAGAATCGCCGCACGCACTTCTTGGCGGCGGTACATCCGCAGCCCGTCCATCAGCCCATGATAGGCCGTCTCGGCAGTGTTAGGAATGAACGAAAAAACGGTCTTGTCGAATGAACCATCGATGGAATCGACGACCTGGGTGACCAAGGCAGCTCCCATGGTCTTTCGTTCCTGATAGATCTGGGGGTCATTGCCGCGGGAAAAGTAGATCCGTTCAAACGAACAAGGGGTGTGGGGCAAGGGTGCGGCGAACGAGGTGGTGGTCATCGAGCCGTCGGCCTTGATGGTGACCACGCTGCCGGGTTCCACCGCCTGCACCTGTTCGGCTTCCACCTCGAAGATGGTCATCAGGGGCACCCGTTCGGACGTGAAGGCGATCACTTCATCGGTCACGAGCATGTGGCAGGGGCGGATGCCGCGCGGATCGCGCATGACAAACATGTCGCCGTTGCCGATGACGCCGCAAATCGCGTAGCCGCCGTCCCACGCTGAGGCCGACTGGGCGATGAGGCGCGGGACGTTGAGGGCGGCGGATATGCGCAATGGAATCTCGTGGCCGGGCACGCCATCATCGCGCAAGCGGCGGTATAAATCGGTGTGTGCCTCGTCCAGATGGTAGCCGATTTCCTCGAGCACCGTCTGGGTGTCCGTGCCAAATACCGGATGCTGGCCGCGTTCAATGAGCACCTGATTGAGCTCCGCAGCGTTGGTCATGTTGAAATTGCCCATCACCATGAGCGTACGCGTCGGCCAATTGCTGCGGCGCAAATACGGATGGCACGAGCCAGCGTCAAATTCGCCGGATGTCCCGTAGCGCAGGTGGCCGACAAGCACCTCGCCGCCAAAATCAAAGTGGGTCTTGACGCTTTCCGGATCCTTGGGCTTCAGGATCCCCTTGCGGGCCAACTTGTGGAAGTTTTTCAGTTCCTTGCGATAAATCTCAGCCAACGCATCCTTCTCAATCCCACGCCGCCGCTGCACATACGGCTGGCCAATCGGCATGTTCAGCTTCACACAGCCAATCCCAGTGCCGTCCTGACCCCGGTTGTGCTGCTTCTCCATCAATAAAAACAATTTGTTCAATCCCCACAGGCTGGTGCCGTAGCGGTCTTGATAATAGGCCAGCGGCTTGCGCAATCGCACTGCCGCTATCCCGCATTCATGACTGAGAAAATCGCTCATATTGGAAAATTTCGCCGCCGCCTCACTCGCCCTGCACCGTCACGCGGACCCCGTCCTGCGGCACCATACGGCCGAGCACTACGCCGCCCGGGCCGGCTTGCAGGGCGGCGTCCACCTGGTTTTCGTTGACGATGGCGACCCAGCCGATGCCCATATTGAATGTGTGGAAGCGGTCGGCCGAATCGACGTGGGAGAGGAGTTTGTCGATGCCTGGCAGGTTCCATCGGGGAATCTCCAAATCCGCCCCCATTCCCCGGAACAAACGCTCCAGATTTTCCGGCAAGCCCCCCCCGGTGATGTGCGCCATCGCTTTGGGCTGCACATTTGCAGCCCGCAGCCCCCGCACGACGTCGTGATAGAGGCGGGTTGGTTGCAGCCAGCCGAGTAATTCCTGGTTGCTGACTTCCCCGGCGTGATCGCGCAACACCCGCCGCACCAGTGACCAGCCATTGGCGTGGATGCTGTCCGAGGCATAGCCAATGAGCACGTCGCCGACAGCCACCGTGGTCGGGTCCACCAGCGCGGATTTCTCAGCGCAGCCAATGCAAAATCCCGATAACTCAACGATGCCCGGCGGCACAATGCCAGGCATCTCCGCCGTTTCTCCACCGGCCAGAATGCAATCGCAAGCCGCCAAATAGTCCGCCATCCCGGCAATCAGCCTCGTAATCCGCGCCTCGTCCAGCGCCGCTATGCCAATGTAGTCGAGAAACATCAACGGATCCCCGCCAGTGGTCAGAATGTCATTCACATTCATCGCAACCAAATCCTTGCCGGCAATCTCTAGCAAATCATGCTCCAGCAGCAGCTCCAATTTGGTGCCCACTCCGTCGCAGCCCGTCATAATCACCGGTTCGCGGTAAGCACTCAAATCGTAACAGGCCGCAAACAGCCCGAAGGCTCCCCACAGCTTTCGCGTTTGCTGGGTGCGGCGCACATGCGTCCCGATGTCTCCCACCAGAGCGGCCGCCTTGCGCGTGTCCACCCCGGCCTGTTGGTAAGTCAATTTTCCCGCCATGGTTCGTGCACGGGTTCTACCAGCCTTGCCGCACCAGTCACGCATAAAAAACGCGGATCTTGTCCGGCCGCCCACCGTGAGTCTAAAAATAATTTTCCCTTGACCTGCAGGAGGCGTTAGATAGAACCATGAGTAACCGTTCAGAGCCGAAGATGACATCCTCCGCGCCAGCGCCAAGCATTGTGATGCATCCAGGTCTATCCATTGGCTACGGCACGCTGTTGGCCCGGTTGGAGGATGAGGTGGTGTTGGGTGGCGGCACGCATTTTTTATTGGCCCGCAATGGGCGGGGCAAGACGACGCTGCTTCGCACCCTGGCCGGCAGTCACAAGGCCATGGCGGGTACTTTTCATGCCACTGGCTTTATCCAATACCTGCCTGAAGACATGCGTTTTGACCCTGAGATGCTGGTCAAGACTTTGTTCCGCGCGCTCTTGCCGGCAGCCCAGCGGCAGGGAGCCCTCGCCCTCGCCGAGCGCATCGAGCTGGATGTCCGCAAACCCTATGGCCGCCTCTCCACCGGCAATCGCCGCAAAACCAGCCTCATTCTCGCCGAACATGCCGTGCGACCGGACTGCGGCAATATTCTGCTCCTCGACGAGCCATTCAGCGGCTTGGATGTCTTCGCACGCCAGACGTTCGAGGAATTGTGGCGGCAATCTGCCTCCAGCGTGCTCCGCCTCGTGAGCTGCCATCCGGATTACGACGCCATGAAATTGCCCAGCACCCTGCTCATCGAGGGTGGCTCAATCCGTTACCTCCACACCCCGGACCAAACATGGAGCCGCTTGAAAAAGTTCCTCTTGTGAGCGGGGCTGGTTAACATTTTTCATGCCATCCCCGTGAAAGCCCGCCCGCTGCCGCGATTGATTCCCGATGGGGTCAAGTGGCCCGCACCCGCAGAGCGTCTCACGCCGCAAGAGGGCATGCTGTTCAGCGACAACGTCTATCAGGGCGTGCCCGACTCACTGGTCCGCAAGGCAAAATTCCTGAGCATTCTAACCATCGATCCTAAGACCTACACGTATTGGGCATCGCGGCCCTACCTGTCCACCGGTCCGGTGGATTGACCCAGAGGCCCGATTAGGCGTCATTGGATCGTCTATTTGCTGCGGATTCGATTGTTCTTCGGGTTGTGCTCCAGCTCACACAAACCAAGTGCCTCCATCAGAGGCGGGACATAGACGCCGAAGCGACCGCGCAATCCTTTCTTGAGGCCATACCAACCGCCCACGGGATTCTTCGGGGAACGACCCCAGGCCTCCACCGAGCCGTCTTTGGCTGGCTTCTGCTCGTCGGCTCCGCCTAGCTCCATCCAATCGCCGTGAGCCTTGAGCAGGGCTTGAAGGTCATCAATGCAGCGCGCATCATAATGCAGCACAGTCTTGCCGACGGTGCAGACGAGAATCGGCAATCCCTCTTTGATGTCTGTGTGCATGGTGAAATCTGCGGAGCCTGGCGGCGTTTTAAGCGGCAACGGATTGTCTCGGGTTCGATTGAATGCGGTCATGGATCTTTGGCTTTGTCTGATGTGCAATGGGAGCCTGGGCTGGAATGCGATACGTGTCCACGAGAAGTGAATACAAAATCAACTATCAAAATCCCTAGTGCACGGAGAGCGCAGAAATTCACTCATTTCATTCATGACGACATCCCGATGTGTTGAGATCTATTCAAAAACATCCATTTTGTGGATTGAATTGAAGACATGGGCGCTAATTTGCCAAAAAATTGACAAATTTCTATTGCGTATTCATCGAAGAAGCCTCAAGTTGTGTCTGGAACCCGCATTTTTATGAAAACAGAGCAACTTGATGGCGCGCAGGCCTTGATCAAAACCTTGGATGATCTCGGCATCGAATATATTTTTGGCTATTCCGGCGGTGCGGCGCTGCCGATTTTTGACGCGCTCGAAACGGTCAAGACTCACATGAAATTTATTTTGGCCCGGCACGAGCAGGGTGCGGTGCACATGGCAGACGGCTACGGCCGGGCCACGGGCAAGCCCGCCGCAGTACTGGTGACCTCTGGCCCTGGGGCCGGCAACACCGTCACAGGGCTGATGACCGCGCAAATGGATTCGGTGCCAATGCTCATCATCTGCGGCCAGCAGGTGACGTGGATGCTCGGCAAGGACGCCTTCCAGGAGGCAGACATTTTTGGTATCACCATGCCGGTGGTGAAGCACAATTTCTTGGTCAAGGAAACCAATGATCTGCCGCGGGTCATCCGAGAAGCTCATCACATCGCCACCACTGGGCGGCCGGGTCCGGTGCTTATCGACGTGCCCAAGGACGTTTCGCAAGGGCCGTTCAGCGGCGAGCTTGATCCGCCGTTGGATCTGCCAGGCTATCATCCGGAGCGGGCCTTTGACATTGATTTGGAACTCGTCGACGAAGCGGTGCAGCTCATTTCCCACGCCAAGCGGCCGGTGATTCTGGCGGGTCAGGGAGCGATGATCTCCCGCGCCAGCAGTGAGTTGATGACTTTTGCCGAAACCTTGGGCTGTCCGGTCACCAACACCCTGTTGGGCAAGGGCGTGTTCCCTGAAACTCACAAACTTTCGCTAGGCATGATTGGCATGCACGGCACCGCATATGCCAACAAGGCGATTTGTGAGGCGGATTTGATTTTCAATGTCGGTTCGCGCTTTGACGACCGGATCATTGGCAAACCGAAGGAATTCGGCAAAAATGCCAAGATCATTCATGTTGATATAGATCCAGCAGAGATGAACAAGATGATCCGGCCGCATATTCAGATCGTGGGCGATGCCAAGGCGGTCCTCGATGCGTTGAATAAGCGCATTTCCAAATTGGAGACTACGCCGTGGCTGGCGACGTTGGACGGCTACAAGAAGAAGTATCCGTTGAGTTACAAGAAGCAGGGCGGGCTGCGCATGCAGCAGGTGATCCAGGAGTTTTACAAACAAACCAAGGGCAAGGCGATCGTGGCCACGGATGTGGGCCAGCACCAGATGTGGGCGGCCCAGTTTTTCCTGAATGACCGGCCAAACGAATGGCTTTCATCGGGCGGCGCGGGCACCATGGGCTTTGGTTTTCCGGCGGCCATCGGGGCGCAGTTTGCCTGCCCCGACAAGACGGTTATTTCGTTTTCCGGGGATGGGGGGTTTCAAATGACCTGTTTTGAGTTGGCGACGGTGGCTTTGCACAAGTTGCCGGTCAAAATCGTGGTTCTGAACAACCACTACTTGGGGATGGTGCGCCAGTGGCAGGAATTGTTCTTTGACGACCGCAAGTCTGGCGTGGATCTCATCGGCAACCCGGATTTTTGCAAACTCGCCGCCGCCTACGGCATCCCCAGTGTGCATATCAAGCGCCCGGCCGACGTCACCCGCATGGTGAAAAAAGCCCTCGCCTACCGCGACGGACCGATGCTCATCCATGCCGAGTGCATCAAAACCGATAACGTGTTCCCGATGATTCCCGCCGGGGCTGCCCTCGAAGATATGCTCATTGAACCGCCCAAACACAAGATGGCCAAGCCCACCGGTTCCACGTGAGCGATGCCACCTATTCTAACCGACCAACCCGTCCCCCTCATGCAAGCCACTCCCTCATCCGCCGCGCCCCCCGCTGAGACTTCGCCCAGACAGGTGCCGCACACGCTCTCGGTTTACGTCAACAACCGTCCCGGGGTGTTGATGCGTATTTGCCAGGTGTTCGCACGCCGCGGCTTCAACATTGATTCGCTCGTTGTCTCGCAGGGCCGCGATGCGCGTTTTTCGCGCATCACCATCGGGCTCACCGGCGACCCCGAAGGATTGGAGCAAATCGTCAAGCAGGTGGCCAAACTCATCGACGTGATCCATTGTTCCGAGCACACGCCCGATAACTCGGTGACCAAGGAAATGGTGCTCATCAAAATCCGCTGCTCACCGAACGAACGCTCCCAGGCCCTGCAAATCACCGAGCACTTCGCAGGCAAAACCGTCGATTTGACGCCAGTCTCGATGATCGTCATGATCACAGGCGACAGTCTGAAGCTCGACTCCGCAGTGGCCATGTTCTCGCAGTTTGAGATCATCGAAACCGTGCGCACGGGCAAGGTCGTCATGGCCCGCGGCCAACAACCGACGTGACCACTCTCAGGGCAGGCGCGTCAAGTCCCCTTGAAGCACCCGCGCAAAATCCCTGCAGGCAACAATGAACATCCAGGCCGGATATTTTTGAGATTGATTCCTTCCGCCACCACCTGACAATCCCCACCGCCATGCTTGATATCCGCGTCATCCGAGACAACCCCACTGCCGTCCAAGAACGCCTTAAAACCCGCGGCGGCGACCATTGGAAACTCGTCTCCGAAGTCCTCGCCTGCGACGAAGTGCGACGCATTTTGGAAACGTCCAAACAGCAACTTCAAAGTTCCCGAAAATCCCTCTCCAAGGACATCGGTGCCCTCAAGGCCAAAGGCCAGGATAGCACCCTCATTGAGGCCGAGGTGCGCGCCATCAATACCCAAATCGCTGAGCTGGAGGCCGCCGCCGAAGCCGCCACCCTCCGCCAATCCGACCTCCTCCTCAATATTCCCAATCTCCCCCACGAGGGCTGCCCGATCGGCAATGACGAGTCCGCCAATCCCGTCGTCCGTGAGTGGGGTGCCCGGCCCACCATCGACCAGCCCAAGGATCACGTCGAACTGGCCACCGCCCTTGGCTTGATCCACTGGGACGACGCCATCCGCATCGCCGGTTCCGGCTTCGCCGTCTATCGAGGCCGCGGCGCCCGCCTCGAACGCGCCCTTATCAATTTTTTGCTAGATACGCAGGCAGCCAACGGCTACGAGGAAGTCAACGTCCCCCATCTGGTAAAACGCGAGTGCATGGAAGGCACTGGCCAGCTACCGAAATTCGAGGGTGACATGTACGGCACCGAGCCTGGCGAAGCCGATGGGCGCAACTCGTTGTTCTTAGCTCCTACCGCCGAGGTGCCCGTCACCAATCTCTATCGCGACACCCTCCTGCCTGAAGCCGCGCTGCCTGTCAAAATGGTCGCCTATACCCCGTGCTTCCGTCGCGAGGCAGGATCCGCCGGCCGTGATAACAAGGGCATCATCCGCATGCACCAATTCGACAAGGTCGAGCTCGTCCAAATCGTCCATCCGGACACCGGCTTCAAGGTGCTGGAACAACTCACCGGCCATGCCGAGTCCATCCTCCAAAACCTCGGCTTGCACTATCGAGTCATCGAATTGTGCAGCGGTGACGTCGGCCAATCTTCGGCAAAAACCTACGACATCGAAGTCTGGGCTCCCGGCCACGGCAAGTACCTCGAAGTCTCCAGTTGCTCGTGCTTCGGCGATTACCAAGCCCGCCGTATGCGACTTCGCTTCAAGGATAGCGATGGGACAAACCGCTTTCCCCACACCCTCAACGGCTCAGGCACCGCCCTGCCCCGGCTCTACGTTGCTCTGCTGGAGCAATGCCAGCAACCTGACGGCAGCATCCGCATCCCCACTGCCCTAGTGCCATATTTCGGCGCATCGAGCATTGACTGAACACACAAGCCAGCAAGCCGCCCGAGGCATGCGTTTCAAGTGACGGGCATTTTCGGGATGGCTCGCAAAAAAGCAATTTGCTCAGTTATTATTGTTTTTCGGAAAGGGATAGGGAAAACGGCCGAATTGCGATGAACCGTCGCGAACCACCCGCCCAAGGGCAACCATCATGGAGCCAACCACTGACTGGACAGCCTGATGCAAGAGATCCGCCCGTCCGGTTCGGAGGGGCGTGCGGGACGAAAGCCCCGTTCCTCCCTCGATCACCACATGCCTCCGGTCGCTGGCAGTGCTTGCCCAGTCTCGCGGCGGGTGCCAGTGGGAGCCCATGCGGCGAGACATGGCCTGCATTCAGCCAATCCTTCGAGCAGGGCTCTGCCACCCAACCAGTCATCCATTTCCCGAAAATTTTCCGTGCCAGCGGGCGCGATTCATGGTTTGACAGGTGTGTCTATGACCGCCGCCGACATCCGCCAGAGTTTTCTGAATTTTTTCCGTGAAAAACAGCACACCATTGTGCCATCTGCCTCGCTGCTGCCGCAGTCGCCCGGATTGCTGTTCACCAATGCAGGGATGAACCCGTTCGTGCCGTATTTCCTGGGGGTTGAAAAGGCCCCCTACGATCCACCACGGGCCAGCGATACTCAAAAATGCATCCGCGCCGGCGGCAAACACAACGACCTCGAAGACGTCGGCTACGACACGTATCACCACACGTTTTTCGAAATGCTCGGCAATTGGTCGTTTGGAAATTATTTCAAACAAGAAGCCATCGCCTGGGCCTGGGAATTGGTGGTCGAGCGCTGGGGCCTGCCCGCCAACCGCCTGTACGCATCCGTGTATGG
>JBAXCM010000144.1:0-9627 GCA_037141475.1 Verrucomicrobiota bacterium
GTCTTTGTCCAGACGATGAACGATGCCGGGCCGCTCGACGCCGCCGATGCCGGAAAGTTTTCCCCGGCAGTGATGAAGCAGGGCGTTGACGAGGGTGCCATCGGGATTGCCGGGGGCGGGATGCACGACCATGCCAGGCGCTTTGTTGAGGACCAGCAGGTCGGAGTCCTCAAAGAGGATGTCGAGAGGAATATCCTCGGCGACGGCGGCAAGCGGCACGGCCTCGGGCAGAGCGATGGCGATGAGGTCGCCGAGCTTTACGGGATTGCGTGGTTTGGCGGGTTGGCCGTTGACGTGAATGAACTGGTCGCGAATGAGCGTCTGAATGCGGGAGCGCGACAATTCAGGCAGGCGACCCGCGAGGAAGGCGTCAAGGCGTTCTCCGGGCATGTCATCGACTTTTATCTCCACAGGCAGAGCTTTTCAGGAAAAACGCCCGCGACAAGATTCAAGTTTGCAGAGGTCGCTGCAGGCCGATAGGCTTCCGCCATGCCGGTCGCTGCCGAGGAAATTGCTTATTGTCATGCTTGCGGAAGTCCCATGGACGTCACTGCGATGGGGCCGTTTGCCAATGTTGCGTGCCCGGGCTGCGGCAAACACACCCGGGTGAAGCGCGAGTTCGGCACGTACACCCTGCTGCGACGCCACGCCATCGGCGGGATGAGCGTGGTTTTTATCGCCCACGATAACACACTGGACCGCGAGGTGGCCGTCAAAATCCTCAACGAAGCGTATTCGGCTGACGCCCGCCGCATCGCCGCCTTTGAGGAAGAGGCACGCCTAACCGCCTCGTTCAGTCATCCCCACGTGGTGCGCGTGTTTACCACAGGACGGGCGTTCGGTCGATTTTTCATCGCCATGGAATTCGTCACCGGTGGGCATTTCGAGCAGCAAATCACCGAGCGCGGCACCATCCCCGAACGCGAAATGCTCCAACTTGCCATCCAAGTTGCCGAGGGACTCCGGGCGGCCCACAGCGCCGGCTTGATCCACCGCGACATCAAACCGGGCAATATTCTGCTCGATGGCGACGGACAGGCCAAGATTGTGGATTTTGGCTTGGCTCTTTTGTTAGGCAAGGGGGGGACCGCGCAAGCCAAGGAAATCTGGGCGACGCCGTATTATGTGCCGCCGGAAACCATCGAAAGCCACCCCGAGGATTTTCGTTCGGACATGTATGCCTTTGGAGCCACCGTGTACCATGCTTTGGCGGGCAAACCGCCCTGCGATGAGGAAAGCATGTCAACGGTGATTTTGCGCGAGGCGAAACGCAAGGTGGTGCCATTGCAAACATGCGCACCGTGGGTGAGCCTGCAAACGTGCAGGGCGGTGGATCGGGCGATGGCGTACGACCCCGCTAAGCGCTTCCAGTCATACGACGAAATGCTGGCGCATTTGAACGACGCCCTCAAAAATTTGCGGGCGGGTTCGACGACGTTGCGGGGCATGCCGGTGGCAGCCAAGCGCCGCCAGTCGAGCAAACAAAGCGAGTTGCGCATGGGGCTCATTGGGATTGGCGTGGCCGCCGTTGTTGCTCTGGTGGCACTATTGGGCTGGGGCATACACAATCACTTCAAGCGCCCCGACAACTCCCTGCCAACTGGCAGCAAGCCCTCCAACTCCGCAGCCAGCGCGGCCTCGCTGACTGAGGCCGCCGCTGCTGTTGCCCGCATCACCAACCTCTATCAACAGGCACGCAGCAGACTGGAGGCCGGTGACTATGAAAAGGCGCGCGGCATCTTTGCCAGCTTGCGCGATGATGGCCAGGTGGAGGAACCCAGCCGGACATGGGCCGGCGTGGAAGCGGTGCTCATGTCCTATCTCGATGGCAAAAGCGGCCTAGCCCGGCAGGAGGCCAAGGCTACCGCCAGCCACCTTGCCAACGCCCGGCTTGATGACCCGTCGATCAAACGTTTGCTCTTGCCAGTTCTTCGAAAGCTCTCGGACTTGCCCGTCATTGCCGCAGCCGATACCAATCTGGCCGATGGCGGAGTGCCCGCGGCTATGGCTTGGCTGTTGGCCGGCCTCAAAAATTGGGAGCAGGGGGATCTTGTCGAGGCCGCTCGCTTTTTTAATGCGGTGAACTCTGCCAACCTCGGCCAGCAAGACTCATGGGTTCTTATCTATCAGAAACTCGCATCCGAATACCTCACCGATTTCAAAGCCTTCTCCAGTCCCTTGTTCGACCACCCCCCCAAGGGCAAAGCCGCCTGTGAGGAGGCCATCGCCGAACTCAACGCCCTCCTCCCCAAAATCAAAACCCGCGGCCGCGCCCGCTTCAATGTCGCGGCTTGGAAACTCGACCTCGAGCGCCTAGCTCGTCTGCACGAGCCCACCAAACCGACCGATAAGGCGGATTCGTCCGATCCCTCCGGCAAGACAGACAAGTCTGAGTGAGTTGCGTCGATCTGCGGCTTATATTCCTAAATTGAGAAACCCGCTTACCTGAGCCCCCGCGAAAATTCCCCGCCTCCTCTACCGTGTCCGATTTGTTTGCCAATCCACCCGCGCTAGCCAGTAAGCCGGAGCCTACCGAACCGCTGGCGGCACGCATGAGGCCGCGTTCGCTCGATGAACTGGCGGGCCAAGCGCATCTGTTAGCACCCGGCAAATTGCTGCGGCGCGCGATTGAATCGGACCGCTTCACCTCGCTGATTTTTCACGGACCGCCGGGCACCGGCAAGACGACCCTTGCCAGCGTGATCGCACGCAGCACCGGCTCACGCTTCGAGGCGCTGAATGGCGTCGAATCCAACGTGGCGGAAATCCGCGCCAAAATCGACCAAGCGCGCACCTGGCGCGAATTGCGAGGTGAGACGACGGTACTGTTCATTGACGAGATTCACCGCTTCAATAAGGCGCAGCAGGATGTGCTCCTGCCGCACATCGAACGCGGGGTCGTTCGATTCATCGGTGCCACCACCCAAAACCCCTACTTTTACGTCAACTCGCCGCTCGTTTCCCGCTCCCAGGTTTTTCAACTCGAACCGGTGCCGGTACCCGACGTGGTCTCAGTTTTGCAGCGGGCACTGGCCGACCCCGAGCGGGGCCTCGGCTATTTGCATATCGTCGCAGATCCAGCAGCTCTCATCCATCTATCTGAGAAATCCGACGGCGACGTGCGCAAGGCACTCACCGCGCTGGAACTTGCCGCCCTAACAACAAACCCGGGAGATGACGGCCTGATCCATCTGACGTTGGCGGTCGCCGAGGAATCCATCCAGCGCAAGGCGGTGGTGTACGATGCAGGAGGCGACGCCCATCACGACACGATTTCCGCGTTCATCAAATCCATTCGTGGTTCCGATCCCGATGCCGCGCTGTACTGGTTGGCGAAGATGTTGCATGCCGGCGAGGACCCGCGGTTTATTTCGCGGCGTTTGGTCATTGCAGCTTCGGAGGACATCGGTTTGGCCGATTCTAACGCCCTGCGGGTGGCGCTGGACGCCCATCACGCGCTGGAATTTGTCGGCATGCCTGAGGGCCGCATCCCGCTTGCCCATGCCACGGTTTATCTGGCCACCGCCCCTAAGTCCAATACCGCCTATATGGCTCTGGGCCTGGCGATGGCCGATGTGGAAACCGGTCGCACTCTGGCCGTGCCGATCCACTTGCGCACTCCCACCCGCAAGAAGCTCGCCGCCGCTTCCGGTGAAGCGTCAGCTGCCGCCGAATATCTCTACCCACATGACTTTGACGGTGCCCATATCCCACAGGCGTACCTGCCAGATGGGCGCCTCTACTATCGGCCCGGCGAGCAAGGCATGGAAAAGCGCATCAAGGAGCGCCTCGAACTATGGCGCGCTGCCTTCAGGTCCCCCACCCCACCCCCTCAACCGTAACGGCTTAAAGTATCGCTCCCCAACCGGGTTCCACCCGGCCGACGTATGCCACCATGAATCGTTTCCTTGAAAGTGATTTTTGCACCGGCGATAAATTGGCCGGAAACGATGCGTATCCGCCGCTTCACTGCTACGACTCAGTCCCACCTGCGCCGCACCACGACCCACATTTCTCCAGAACATAAAACGAAAAAAAACATGAAATCCACCATGCGTCCCCTGCTAGCCATCGCGCTAGCCCTCACGGCTTCGCTCCCTGCTTTTGCAGCGGATGCCAAGCGCGTCATCGTCTGCACCGCCACCAAGGGCTTTCGTCATTCGTCCATTCCGCTTGCTGAAAAGTGCATCGAGCGGCTTGCCGAGCAATCCAAGGCCTACACGGTCGTCGATTGGGTGCGCCAGCCTGAGAAAGCGGACATGGATAAGCTGAGTCCCGCCAACCTCATCGCACAAAAGATCGATTGCGTCATCTTTGCCAACACCACGGGCGACCTCCCGCTGCCGGACCGCGAAGGTTTCATCAAATGGATCGAGGACGGCCATGCCTTCTGCGCCATGCACAGTGGCAGTGATACCTTCCACGGTTTCCCAGGCTACAACGAAATGCTGCAAGGCGAATTCGACGGTCATGGTGGCCAACCCCCTGCTGACATGACAGCCGGCGACACCGCCCATCCCGCCAACGCCGGCCTCGGTGCCACGTGGGACATTGCTTCTGAGGAAATGTACCGCTTCAAAAACCAGGACCGCACGAAAATCCGCGCCCTGTGGTACCTTCGCCACCATCCAGAAGACAAGACGAAGGCGGGTTTCTATGCCGTCTCGTGGTGCCGCATGGCTGGCAAGGGCCACGTCTTCTACACCTCGCTCGGTCACCGCGAAGACCTTTGGGACGACACCGCAGCGGCCGGCGAACGCAAAAATTCCGAGTTGATGAGCAAGCAGTACCAAGCCCATATCCTCGGCGGCATCAAGTGGTCGCTGGGCTTGGCACCCGGCAGTGCCATCCCCAATCCTGAAGCAAAATAAAGTCTGTGCCTGCACAATCGACGGGTCCTACGCACCTGTCCCTGGTCTGGTGAGGCTGCGCCTCAGGTGAAAGACGTAAGACCTGAAGATCCAACAGAAGAAAACTTGGCCTAACGACAATAACTTTGGATTTTCAAGGACTCTAGGATGACTCGCGTCGGGCACATCCTGTTTTCGCCAAGCTAACCACTCAAGACACTGGAATCAAAAGATAGGTGTCTTGGGTGGTTTTTTGTATATAGACAATGTTAATCAACTCCACATGAAAAAACCATCCCCTATGATGCGGTGGATTCCATCCCCGATGATTGCGGTACCCTGCATGTGGATTTTCGACACGGAAACTTGTCCGCACAACACCCTAACATTATGTTCGAGTCAAAGTCTGCCGGGACGATTGTCGCCCACTGGTTGCAATATGAAACGAGCCTAGCCCGCGATGGCCAATTGATCTGCGAGGCGGACCAGCAGTTTTTTCTCGATGGAGATGACACGCCAACCCTCCAGTCGATGGGCAGCGAGGACTTATACGGCGGATCCTGGGGCTTCATTGAGCCTCAGGGCGACGGCCAATATACCTCCGTTCTGCGCAGCGAACCCTTGGGTGACGCCGGCTCCCGCATCGCGGTGCTGCGATGCCGAACCCAGGATGCTATCTCGTTCCGCAAATCCTGCAAATGGCTCCTAACTTGGGAAAATGACGGCTGGGCTGTGGCTAAGTTAGGCGAATCCCCCATCCCCTACCGCCACTGTGTTTATTATTATTCCAAAGACTGATATGACTCCACAACTTTCACCAAGTCTATGAAAACATCACACAAAACCTATCTGACCGCCGCCCTGGCAATGGGCTCGCTTCTGATGCTTGCAGATTGGACGCGGGCGGCTGAGGTGCCCCAACAGAAGCCACTCATCGATTCCCTGGATGGCTGCAACGTCGTGTGGGATTCGCCAAGCGACAACTCGGCGGGTTCCATGCCCATCGGCAATGGCGACATCGGCATGAACGTCTGGGTGGAGCCCAATGGCGACCTGCTGTTGCTCATCAGCAAGACCGATGCCTGGGACGCAAACGGCCGCATCCTCAAGGTTGGCCGCGTCCGCCTATCGCTCACCCCCACACCTTTGGCCAAAGGCAAGCCGTTTCGCCAGGAACTAAAACTGCGCGATGGGATCATAGAGATTGCCGGCGGTGACGGCGACGCCGCCACCACTCTGCGCGTCTGGGTAGACGCCAACCAACCGGTCATCCGCGTCGAGTGCGAGGGGCCGAAGCCGCTTGATATCAAGGCTGTGTCGGAGCCATGGCGGACTGAAACGCGTTTGTTTGGTGAGAATGAATGGGCGAGTTGCTGGACGATGCAGGGATCCGTCAATCGCAAGGGTCTTGAGTGCTATGTTACGCCTGATCGGGTGATGGAAACTGGCGATGACCGGGTTATTTGGTATCACCGCAACGAATCCTCGGTGTGGCCTGTTGGCATGAAACTCCAGGGATTGGAATCCATGATGGCAAAAATGCAGGACCCATTGCTCAATCGCACATTCGGCGCGGCGCTCAGCGGTCCGGGTTTAGTTAGAAAAGATCCCCGCACCCTTGCCTCCAGCCAACCCGCAAAGTCGCACCTCATCTCGATCTATCCACTCACTGCCATCACTCCCACACCGCAGGACTGGAAGGCCCTGTTAGACAAGCAAATCAAGGCAGCCGACTCCCCTCCCCTCGCCCAATCCCGTGCCCAGCACCAGCAGTGGTGGCAGAAATTTTGGCAAAGGAGTTGGGTCCGTATCAGCGGTGAGGCAGGCGCGGAGGCCGTCACTCGCGGCTACACGCTGCAACGCTGGATGAGCGCCTGTGCGGGCCGCGGTGCCTATCCCTTCAAGTTCAATGGCTCTATCTTCACCGTCGAGAAGCACGACGGGGGCAAGGCCACAACGGATCCGGACTTTCGCCAATGGGGCGGCGACTATTGGTGGCAGAACGTCCGCCTGCCTTACTGGCCGATGCTAACATCCGGCGACTACGACATGATGCGACCGCTGTTCCGGATGTATCTGGACACACTGCCGCTCGCCAAAGAAAGAAACAAAATCTGGTTCAACTGTGAAGGCGCATTCATCGCCGAAACCATGAACTTCTGGGGCCTCTACGGTTATGGTGACTACGGCTGGGATCGCGATGGCAAGCAGGTTGGCGACGTCGCCACCCCGTGGATCGGGCGAATCTGGACAGGTGGGCTCGATCTCTCCCTGATGATGTTGGATTATTGCGAACACACTCAGGACCAGGCATTTCTCAAACATGACGTCCTCCCGTGGGCCGACGCTATGGTCCAATATTTCAATACCCGCTTCAAACGCGACGCATCGGGCAAGCTGCTCATCACGCCGGGCCAGGCCTTGGAAACCTATCGCGATGCTTCGGTGCTCAACCCGACGACCGATGTGGCCGGCTTGCATGCTGTGATTGAGCGCTTGCTTGCATTGCCACAAAACCTAACTGATTCGACCGCCCGCGAACGCTGGCTGCGTTTCCAAAAAGAACTTCCCGACCTTCCCATAACCGAAAATGGCGGCAAGAAATGCGTGCAGCCCGCCGCCAAGTACGGTGGCCGCGGCAACTGCGAAAATCCCGAGTTATACACGATTTTCCCGTTCCGCATCTTCAGCGTAGGCAAACCCAATCTTGAACTCGGCCGCGACACCTTCGCCGCTCGCATCGAAAAAGCCTGCCAAGGCTGGCAACAATCAGCCGTCCAGGCCGCCATGCTCGGGCTGACCTCCGAGGCCAAGGGGATGCTGGTTCAAAATGCTGCTAACAGTAATGGCGGCATGCGCTTCCCGGCCACCTGGGGCCCGAATTACGACTGGCTCCCGGACCAGTGCCATGGCGGCAACCTCCTCAATACCACCCAGTCGATGCTCATCCAAACCGAGGGTGCCAAGATCTATCTGTTCCCCGCGTGGCCGAAGGAGTGGAATGTCTCCTTCAAACTCCATGCCCCATCCAACACCACCGTCGAAGGCGAACTGCGCGATGGCAAAGTCATATCTCTCAAGGTTACCCCGCAGTCCCGAACTGCGGATCTGGTCAATATGCTGGTACCATGACCCGATGGGTACGAACTGAGATATGGGGAGCCATGATCACCTATGCGCATAACCGATGTGGGGATGGCCGGGGCGCTCGGTGTGCATGTCTTGCAGCGCTTTGTCTAACAATAATAGCGCCGTGAGATCGAAACTGCTACGCACCAAGAGCCCCGACCATCTGATGGCGGAGGCGGCCGCGCCCGAACGCCTCATGAAGCGCTCGCTCACCGCATTCGACCTCACCTGCCTTGGTATCGGTGCCATCATTGGCTCGGGCATTTTCGCACTCACCGGCACCGCAGCGGCGGGCGATGCCACCCAAGCCAATGCCGGGACCATGATGACGCCGGTGATCAACTTCTTGCAAGCGTGGTTGACCCACGCGCCGACCGTGTTGGGGCGGCCTGGAGCCGGTCCGGCGGTGATACTGTCATTTGTAGTTGCGGCGATTGCATGCGGGTTTGCGGCATTGTGTTATGCCGAGTTGGCAGCGATGATTCCGGTGTCGGGCTCGGCCTATACTTATGCCTATGCGACTCTGGGCGAGCTGGTGGCATGGATCATTGGTTGGGACTTAATCCTTGAGTATGCGGTGGGCAATATGGCGGTGGCAGTGGGCTGGTCCGGTTACTTCGTGAAACTTTGCGAGAGTCTTTTCGGATTGAAATTCCCGCTCTGGTTGGTGACCGATTACCAGACGGCCAGTGATCTTCTAGCAAATGGCGGGGATGCGCTTATGGATTTCTCCTCCACCACCCTGCCCCTCGTCGCGGGGCATGCCATCGCCCTGAACCTGCCGACCCTGGTCATTGTGGCGGCCGTCACCGTGCTGCTGATCTATGGTGTTCGCGAAAGTGCGCGAGCCAATAGCATCATCGTCGTCCTCAAGGTCGCGGTGGTGGTGTTCTTTATCGCGTTTGGGGCGTTCCTCGTGCACCCCGAGCACTGGCACCCGTTTATGCCCAGCGGCTTTGGAGGCGTGATGAGCGGGGCCGCAATTGTGTTTTTCGCCTTCATCGGGTTTGATGCGGTATCCACCACAGCGGAGGAAACGCGCAATCCGCAACGCGATCTGCCCCGCGGCATGATCGCAAGCCTTATCATCTGCACCTTGCTCTATGTGCTGATGTCTGCGGTCCTAACAGGCGTGAAGAAGTACACGACCTACCTCGGGGATGCGGCGGCAGTAGCCACTGCCTTTGCCGAGCGCCCATGGGCCCAAGCACTGGTGAGTGCCGGGGCACTGGCTGGCATGACCTCGGTGCTGCTGGTGTTTCAACTCGGCCAACCGCGCATCCTCATGGCGATGGCCCGCGACGGATTGCTGCCGCTCTATTTTGCCCGGATTCACCCGCGCTTCCGCACCCCTCACGTCACCACCATCTGGACCGGCATCGTCGTCGGCGGGGTCGCCATGGTCACCGACATCGGATCACTGGCCGACCTAACCAACATCGGGACTCTCTTTGCGTTCGCACTGGTGTGCCTCGGGGTGATCATTTTGCGGCGTACCCACGCCGCCCGCCCGCGGCCGTTCCGGGTGCCACTGGTCCCGCTTTTGCCGGTCCTCGGGGTGATGCTCTGCGGCGTGCTGATGCTGAGTCTGCCCCTTCTAACATGGCTGAGATTTCTCATCTGGCTCGCGCTTGGCCTATGCATTTAC
>JBAXCM010000145.1:0-9621 GCA_037141475.1 Verrucomicrobiota bacterium
GCGGCGGACAAGGCGGCGGACAAGGCGGCGGACAAGGCGGCGGACAAGGCGGCGGTGGGAAACAGATGGCTGAGAACAAGTTGCCGGCATCTCCGAATCAAGGCCAGACAGTCGGTCTCTTCCAAAACACGCCGAAGGCATGTCCCGGTTATACGCTGATGGCTCCGAAGCACAATAGGATCACTTATCTGATAGATAATAGTGGTAGAATCGTCAACAGTTGGAAGAGCGAATATGAACCCGGTCAGTCTGCCCACCTTTTACCCAACGGTCATTTGTTGCGGGCTGGCATGCTCAAGGTACAAGGCGGCACGGGCGGCGGCGAAGGCGGTCGCATCGAGGAGTTTGATTGGAGTGGAAAGCTGATTTGGGAATTCGATCACGCCACCCGCGATTACCAATTGCACCATGATATCAAACCGCTCCCTAACGGCCATGTACTGGCCCTGATGGTGGAACGCAAGACACTCGAGCAAGCCGTCGCCGCCGGCTTCACTGCGGAACAACTCCGCGACGCTTACCTCGTGCCCGATGCCGTGGTCGAAATTGAACCAATCTATCCGAAGGGTGGCAAAATCGTCTGGGAATGGCATGTTTGGGACCATCTGATCCAAAATAGCGATCGCGCCAAAGCGAACTTTGGCGAAGTCGCCGCACATCCTGAGTTAATCGATGTGAAATGCAATGGCCGCGCCACAGCCGCGTTCTGGAACCACATGAACTCGCTCGCTTACAATCCGAAGCTCGACCAGATCGTGCTCAGCGCCCGCGGTTGCAATGAGGTTTGGATCATCGATCACAGCACCACCACCAAGGAAGCCGCAGGCCACAGCGGTGGCAAGCAAGGCAAAGGCGGCGACCTCATTTTCCGTTGGGGCAATCCGGCAGCCTATGGCCGGGGCGCCGCCGCCGACCGGCAGTTGATCCAACAACACGACGCCGAATGGATCCCGGACGGCTACCCTGGCGCGGGACATATCACGATTTTTAACAACGGCTACGAACGCGGTTGGTCGAGCATTGAGGAGATTGTCCCGCCGGTGGATGCCAAGGGGAGTTATGCACTAGCAAGCGGCAAAGCCTATGGTCCTGATAAACCGGTGTGGCATTATGAAGCTAAAACCCGCACGGATTTCTTCTCCTCGGAAATCTCCGGTGCCCATCGTCTTTCTAACGGAAATATGATTATCTGTGCCGGCGTCATCGGAAATTTGTTTGAAATCACCTCTGCCGGTGAAACCGTCTGGCAATATGTCAATCCGATGGTGCGCGGTGGAATCCTCGCCCAAGGTGAGATACCAGGCAAGGACATGCGTGGTCACTTGTTTAACGCCGTCTTCAAGGTCCAGCGTTATTCACCGGACTATCCAGGTCTAGCAGGCCGCGAGCTAACTCCCAAGGGAGTCATTGAATTGCCAGCCTCACAGAAGGGCAAGACCGGCATGGACCAACTCAATGAGCAACCCCGCTCCAATCGCGAGCGCCCCCCCTCACGGAGCGGGGACACCCCGCCCACTAGGCCATGAATTACCTGACGCGGCTGCGCCTCAGGCCGAGGACTGAAGACTAGAAAGCGGCGAAAAATTGTTGGCGTGCATGAAAGACTGAAAGTTTTTTTCCTTGTCAAACTGGTCGGAATCCTAGCCTTCGCGCATTGCAGGCTAACGCATTTACTAACAAACCCCAACCGATACCCAAGTACAATCCCATGAAAGCTAGCTCCGTTTATCGTCTTGTCCGCACCGGCCCATGTGCGGCCCGTCACCTCGCCTTAGCCATAGCCGTCCTGCTTAGCGGCAATCTCGCCCATGCCACCGACGTTGTGCTAGGAGGCGGAACGGTGACCTACTCGGGCACTGCCACCGGCACCCAGATTGCCGGCATCAATGGCTCGGTTTTCCTCAATACCCAAGACAACTTCACACCGGTCAATCTTGACGGCGCAAGCTATACAATGCCTTTGGATCGGGTCCTGGCAGGCACTCAAGCGAACACAATTCTAGCGGCGACCCCGAACTACAACGCGCTGCTCACCGGTGCCATCAACAACTGGGACGGGTTCAGCGGCTTCAACGGCAACGCTGATCACTTTGTGTCGGCCTTCAGCGGCACCTTCACGCCGCAGGTGAGCGGCATCTACAACTTCCAATGGAACAACGACGACCGCGGGTTCATGTACATGGACCTGAATCACAACGGGACGCTCACGAATGACGAGCAGGTTGCTGCCTACGAGTGGACCAGCAGCGGCAACGTGACCCTGACGGCAGGCACGGCATACACGTATATCTACATGACTCAGGAGTTTGGGGGTGCTCAAAACAATTGGTGGCGATTCACCCCGCCCGGTGGCAGCGCCACGGTGATCAATCCCAGTGATCCGGCCCAGGCAGGCATGTGGAATGTTAGCAATATCACCTATGGGCCGCTGAGTTTCACCGGACAAAACCTGAATGTGAATGCGAACACGACGCTGCAGTTGAATGCCGGCTCGAACATTCCATTTGCCTTGCTCAACGCCAATACCGGAACTGCCACCATCACCGGTGTGGTGCCCTCGCTCTCATTCACCGGCACTTCTGTGGCAAATGCCGCCACCAGCGGCATTTCCAGCGGTGCTGCCGTCACTCTCGGACCCGTCACCCTGGGTGGCGGAGGCACGCTGGTAGCTACCGGCAGCGGCACCAAGAGTGCCACGAGCCTAACCCTGAGCGGGGCCACCGGTGGAATCAACGCGGAGGGTCTTTTCAATCTTGGAACCTATAGCGACGGCGGCAGCGCCAAAACCCTCACCCTCGGTGGCTCCGGCACCAAGGTCATGGACAATCGTTCCGGCGGAATTGTCGCCGCTCATACCATCCTACAGGTCACTGGCGGCAGTCTCGACACAACGGCCACGGCGGCCGGCGCTAATGACCCCCTCGGCGGTGCCACGACCCTTCAATTGGCCAACAGCAAGTTGCTGCTGCAGGGACAACAGATGATTACCAATGATGCCCTCAAAGCCACCGAATACAATCTGCCCGCGAGTGGCGATTTGATGTACGTCCCGTCGGGCAATAGTCTGCTGGGCCAGTCGCCGTCCCGCTCGGTGATGGAAACCGGCTTGATTCGTTATAGCGACAATGCCGGCGACTGGGGAAGTTCGCAGTTGTGGACGACAGCGTTTCCGGGACTCGTTACCACCAATGCCTTTGAGGTGATGTGGAAGGGGCAGTTCCGGCCGTCGGCCACTGATAACTATAACATTGGCGACTACGGGTCCGATGATGCCGAGACCACTTGGATCAAGATTGACGGGACATGGCAGCAACTCAGCGGCAACTGGCGTGCTTTGACGGCCGGGGTCTGGTACGATATTGCCATCATGTATGGAAACTGGGGGGGTGGTGCGCACGACTATCCGGTGATGCAGCGGCAGAATGTCGATAACTCGTGGAAAAATATCACCATGGCGGGGTTCGCCCTGGGCGATTGGAGGACCCAAACGCTCGGCGCACTGAATATGAACGGCAGAAGCGTGCGACTGGATGCCAGTTCCGAAATTTCGGCGACGTCGGATTCCGCCGTGGCATTCAACACACTGACGGTTAACAACGGCGTGCTGACATTGAGCGGTGCGCCGTCCACCAGCTTCGCCAGTACTTCGTTGAGCGCCGCTGCCACCCAAATCGGTTTCAACAGCGCCGCTGCCATCAATCCCGGCCCGATCACCGGTAACTCCGCCACCGCCACCTTCGTCAAGGCTGGCGCAGGCACCTTGACCCTCAACCCGGCGAATACCGGCTTGGCTAACGTGATGTTTGACGTCCAAGGCGGTTCCCTGGCAGCAGTTAGCCCCAATAGCTTGGGCGGTTCCACCAGTGCCCAACTTTCCGGTGGCAACCTGATGCTCTCGAGCACGGGCGGTGACGTGAGTTACAATCTAGCCACCACCGTCACTCAAAATAGTTCGCTAACTGCAGGTAAAGCCACCGGCGGGACAACCGGCCCTCTGACGGTCACGTTGGGCTCGGCTGGCAAGGCGATGAGTATTCAGAACGGCCAGACCCTGACCGTAACTGCGACTGATTCATACGCATTGAACATCAACAACAGCATCACCCTCCAAGATAATGCGAGCCTGACGGTCAACGGCACCGGGCTGAATATCAACAATTTAGCTGCCACCACGCTGACGATGGCAAGCAACTCCACCCTCAATCTGAACAGCGGAGCCCTAACCACCGACAAGGCTCTCGACGTGTATAACCTAAACCTCAACGGCGGGTTGCTCACGCAGACTGGCAGCGGAGCCGCGAAAAATTTGAACGTGCGGGGCACTCTCACGGTTAACAACCCGGCCACCAACCTGCAAATCACCGGAGCTGCCAATTTGACCAGCACTTCAAACGCGACTATTGATCTGGTGGCTGGCACGCTCACCACAGACAAGGCCTTGAATGTGGGCAATTTGACGATAGAGGGCGCAGGCATCCTCAACCGCAGCGGCACAGGCAGCGCCAAGGATATCACCGTGACCGGCAAGCTGCGGCTGAACAACCAGACGATGGATACCACCGGTGCCACTCTGAGTGTTGGTGACCGCATCGAGTTGAGCAATTCCACATTGACCTGCGGCAACCCCTTGACGTTTAACTCGTTCTATATGGACGGGACATCCACGTTCAACCCTGGTGCGGCCACCACGATCAACGGCCAGATCGAGATATATAATGCCTCGACGGCCAATTTCACCGGCCACACGCTCAACACCAATTGGCAAAACGTGTATATCCAAGGCAGCGGCACCCAACTGACTGTGGGCGCCAACCTCGACGTGAACTTTCTGCAAATGTGGGATGGCGGCACACTCAACGCGCCGAGTGTCACCATTCAGGACCGGATTGATTTCCACAGCACGGATAGCAGGTACGGCAACAACACCTACAGCTTCAGTATTGCCGGCCACAACGGCACTTCGTCATATATCCGGGTTTTCGGCGGTGGCTTTGACCGCAATCCATCCGATGGCAGCACCGACCTCTATCTAACCGGAGTAAACAGCTATGCCGGGATCACCCAAATTTTGGACAACACGGTGTTGGTGGCCGATGAGGGAGTGGGGCTGCCCAGGGCGTCGAGCATTCAGTTCAACAACGGCGGGGTACTGGGCACGCACGGCAGTTTCACCCGCTGCATCGGCGATGCGCAGGGTGGACAGGTGACTTGGAATGGCGGTTGGGGTGGCTTCGCCGGTTATGGAGGCGATCTAACGGTCTCGCTGGCCACGGTCGGCGGCGGAGCTAATGCGCCATTAGCGTGGAACAGCTACACAGATGGCTTCAACAACCAAGGACTCTTCCTCGGTTCGACAAATGCAACGAACAACGTGACCTTGACCAATGCCATCGAGATCAACTCATACGCCCAGATTAACACATCGAGCCGCACCGCACTTGCGACCCTGACAGGTAACCTAACCGGCGACCAGACGCTCGACAAACAGGGATCGGGCACGCTGGTTCTGACCGGTGATAACAGTGGTTTCAGCGGCCGCCAATACATCCGGCGCGGCGTCCTCGACGTCGGCTTGAATGGTTCCAAACTCGGCAGCGGCCGGATTGACCTCCAGGCAGACACCAGCGATCCCTACTGGAAAGGGGCGATTTTGCAAGCCCACGGGGTGTTGAACAAGACCATCGGCAACGATAACGGCAACCTCCACTGGGAAGATAACGGTGGCGGCTTCGCAGCCCGCGGCGGCAGTTTGAGCGTCACCCTCAATGGTGGCGCAACGATCCACTGGAACGATGATCCAAGCGGTTTCCGGGGGCGAAACTTGATGTTCGGTTCGGGCACGGCTGATAATGTCGTGACACTAACCAACAACATCGATGCCCAAAATCAATATCGGGTTGTCCAGGTATTCGACAATCCGAACTCGACCGCAGACAAGGCGTTGCTGACCGGAACCATCAGCAATCTCTCCGGTTTTGAAAAGCAAGGCGACGGCACGCTTGAGATGAATGGATTCGCTACGATTGGCGACCAAGTCCGGGTGCATGGCGGCGGCACTTTGAAGGTCAACGGCAACCTGCAGGCCGGGGCACTTTACAGCGATAGTGATCCACGTTATGTCGGAAGTGCTTTTAATCAGATCGAGGTTTATGATAATAGCAGCTTGGTGGTCAATGGAAACGTCCAGGCCAGCGCCATGTACGGCGACGGCAATACCGCCAATTCCATCCAGACCACGGGCGATGTGACGCTGCATGGCCGATGGGAGCAAAATGGTGGAATCGGCCACGTCGGTGGCAATCTACACACGGGAGACGATCACGTATATCTTCGCAACGCGTCGGTATTGACCGTGGATGGCAGCTTGCGTTCGGGCACCCCGGACCGCGACGTTTATCTCTGGCAGGCCTGCAGGTTGAACGTTGGCGGCGACCTGAAAGCCAATTATCTATACGCTGAGCAGGCTGCGCCCACCAGCAATGGACAGCTTCCGGGGGTCACTGTTGGAGGTAACTTGACCATCAACGGCCAGGTGGACCTTCGGACAGGTTCCTCGACGGTGGCCGGAAATCTGACCACCAATGACAACCTGTACGTCCGTTATGGGGCGGACCTCACCGTGGCCGGGAACCTGACCGCGAATTATCTTGAAGCCAGTGAATACGACTATTGGTATGGTACCGGGCGTGTTTCTAACATCCATCTGAACGGCGCGAGTGCCGTTATCAACGGCGGCAGCGGCAACATCAGCATCAATGCTAACAATCCGACTGCCGGATACGGTGTGTTGGATGGAGTAGCCGCCGTGAGTGCCAATGGTGTCTATCTTTGGAACAAGGCAAAGTTGGGCGGCACCCTCACATTGAATGTCCTAGACAAGGTGGAAATCGGTGGCAACTCGGTCATTGCGCCGGGCAGTCCCGTCGGCACCCTCACCATCAATGGCAATCTGCAGTTGGATGATGGTGCCATCTGCGAGTTTGGCGGCGGTGACCTCGTCAGCGTCAGTGGCACGCTAACAGCTGGAAATGGCTGGACACTCAAATTGCAGGCGGACGGTCAGCATCTTGCCACAGGTGGCAGCATGACCTTGATGCACTTTGGCACGGTGGGCAGTTTCAACCATGTTCCCAGCTATGATGTGTCCGCGCTGGTGGCGGCCAGTTGGTTGCCAGCAGGCTTTGACGTGGGTACCCTGAGCCTATCAGTTGACAACGGCAACGTGGTCCTCAACGGTCTGCATGTGGACGGGGCTGCCGTCTCGACTTACGCCTCATGGGCCACGGATATGGGCATCAGCGGTCAACCCGCCTCAGGGGATAGTAACCACGACGGGGTGGCTAACGCCGTGGCCATGGTGCTCGGTGTTGATCCGAAAGGAGCCAGCAAGGCAGCATGGTTGCCAACCCTCGCGCTGGTGACCAACCCAACCGGAGTGCCGGTCGGCAGGTATCTGGAATTCACCTATCGGCGCACTGCGCTATCGGTGGCTGCAGGTGTGATCGCCACATGCCAGTACAACAGCGGATTGGACTCGGCCTGGACCAGCGCGCAAGACGGCGTGAGCGGGGTCAAGGTGCTAACCACGACGGACTTTTATGGGGCGGGCATTGACCGGGTGCGTGCCTATGTGCCGAGCGCCGGGCATAGCTCGCTGTTTGGTCGATTGCAGGTGACGGTCCCTTGATGGCTTGAGTTTTGTGTCTGAAACGCGGCCTCGCTAGCTGGATGTCCATGTTCTGAACACCTAGCGAGGCTCGTTTCGGGCTTTGCATGACCAGGATTTGGTCATAGCCTCCGCTTCGTCATGCCAAAACTCCCTTGTTTGCTGTCACTATTACCCGTCTTGCTAGGCGCTGCGGCCTCCGCAGACAGCGCCCCGCAATTGTTGCCGCTCCCAAAAACCCTGACTCTAGGAGAGGGGGGGCTGACGTTGAATCAGGACAGCCGGATCGTCGCGGATAGCGTTGACCTTGAGCCCCTGGCGAAGTTGTTGGCGAGCGAGATCCAACAGATCACCGGGGTGAGCATCTCCACCGAGGAACGCAAACCCAGCGGTGCCGGGGCGCGGCCGCTGGGCTATCACTATCCCGTAGATATTGTGCTGCGCCTGGAGCCAAAACTCAAGGGGGAAGCCTATACGCTCGACGCCGAGGAATCCGTCACGCCCATCTCCACGATGGGTGGGGTCACGGTGGCTGGCGGCTCCTATCAGAGCGTCGCTTCCGCCACGGTGACGTTGCTGCAGGCGGTGCATGGGTCCGGCACCTCGCTAACCGTTCCGAAGATGCACATAGCCGATGAGCCGGTTTATGCGTATCGCGGAGCGCTCATTGACCTTGCCCGCAAGTATCACACGCCCGGCGGCATTGAGCAGGTCATTGAGTTGTGCCGGATGTACAAGGTTCGGTACCTGCATTTGAATTTGGCGGATGACCAGTTATTCATGTTTGCATCGAGCAAGTTTCCGCAACTTGGCAAGAGCAACCAAGAGTTTGCGCGTTTTGAACCCGGTTCCCAACCGCACTGCAAGCCATATACTTTGGATCAACTCCAAGGGCTCGAGGCTTATGCCAAATTGCGCGGCGTCTATCTCGTGCCTGAAATTAATTTCCCCGGCCACTGCGGCCGTCTCATTGCCGATGCTCCGGAGGTCTTCGGGCTGCCCGGCAACGGGTCCACCGTGAACATCGCCAATCCCAAAACCTTGGCGGCTGTGGAGGCCCTGCTTAACGAAATGATGGATGTGTTCCAAAGCACGCCCTACATCCACCTCGGCGCTGACGAAGTGGGCCTTGGCGGCCTTGAGCAGACACCCGAGTACAAGCAATTGCAGGCCACAGCTGGCATCAAGAGTTCTCACGACCTATACTGCAAGTTCATCGCCGACCTGAACACTCTGGTGACCAAGCGCGGAAAAAAATCCATCGTCTGGGAGGAAGCCTGCAACCCCGGAGGCACCTATCCCTTGCCCAAAGACGTAACCGTCATGGCATGGACTCATGGCCGCAGCCCGGCGGACATTGCCAAAGCCGGCTATCCGGTGATCAATGCGATGTGGACGCCTCTCTACATCGTGCGCGGCGACAAGCGGCCTCTCGAATTTTTGTTCAAGTGGAAGTTGCCGATGTTTGGCCGCGGACATTTGGGAGATGATACGTTCACGACGCTGACGGATACGACGAACATTCTCGGCACGCAGATTTGCTCGTGGGAAAATGCCGAGAACATTGAGATTCAGAGTCTGCGGGATCGACTCGCGCTGGTGGCTGAAAAAGCTTGGAATCCCACCGCTAGTGGCTCCCTCGCCGAGTTCAAGGCGCGGCTTTCCCACACGGATCCGCTGCTCGACCTGTTAGTCAATCCCATCGCCATCCAAGTTGAGGGATCCTTCACTCAGGATGAGAATACCTTCGCCGATCCGCTAACCATCACCTTGGTTCCAAGAGTCGCAGGTCTTACGCTCAAGTACACCTTGGACAACAGTCTTCCTAACAGCAAGTGGCAGGAATACACCGCGCCGATCAATCCAATGACCCACACCGCCGTGGTCAGGTCCATGCCCGCCAGCGCGCGCAGTGTGACGCCATCCGAGTAAAGCACGGCGGGCAACATCACGAC
>JBAXCM010000146.1:0-9600 GCA_037141475.1 Verrucomicrobiota bacterium
CCCACCTGCCGGTCCAGCACATCGTCAGTCTGGCGGGCTTCGGCACTGCCGAGCAAATGCGCCTGCACTTTCACGCCCGCCATCGCCTCAGCCCGGCCCAGTACCGAAGCGCCCACCCACAGGGTTGAATGACGGATGACAATCATGCCATGTCGCACAAGGACGCCTTCGGTCGCAAGAGCGAATTTCATGAATATCGGAGCGCTCAAAGCGCCGCTGCCAAACATCTCAAATGCCTTGCTTATGATGCAAGAGAACGACCTGGGGCCACCGTATTCCGGAGAACCTATTTTCTCATGACCCGCCCGCTTATACCACTGATACCACTGCTCGCACTCACCACGGCGCTCGCCGCCCAGGAAACGGTCCGCCAAGCCGCAGAGGCGCGCTTGTGGCTGCAAGTGCCAGCCGGACAAGCCCCGCTCGGCGAGTTGCGGGTTTCTAACGGAACCGCCGGTCCCGCTGCATGGGAAAAGGACCCGGCCCTGCGGGAACTGCATAGCGACGTGGTGTTTCCGATCCGCTGGTGGAGCTGGAGCGAGAACACCATCACCTTCACCCCGGCGCAGGATGGCTCCGTCGAGTTGATACTCTGCGGCCCATGGGCCCAGGACAAAAACACCACCCTCATCCGCCAGGAAGTCCTCTGGGATGACCTCAGCGCTGAGGGCACTACCCTCATCAATGGCGGCTTCGAGCAAACTGAAAATGGCCTTCCCGTCGGCTGGAAATCCACTTGGTCCGCCTATCCGGATGCCAGTGCATGGCCGCTGGCCCACGCCTCGGCACTCACCGGAAAGGGCATGGCCGCCACCTGGCACAACCGCCCGCTGGCCCAAACTCTCCAGCTCAAAGCAGGCCGCAAAGTCGTGCTCAAACTCCACGCCAAAGCCGCCACAACACCCGGTTTCACCCCGCCGAAGCGCCTCGGCAATGACACCCCGGCGCACCGTGCTCTGGCCGGCATGAAGCGTGGCGTGAACCTCGGCAACGGTTGGGAGGCCCCACCGGGAAACAACTGGGGCGTCAAATTCACCACCAAGGACATCGAAAACATCTCCGCCGAGGGCTTCGACCACATTCGCGTACCCGTCGCCTTCCACTTCCACCTCCAACCCACCAATCAGGGCTGGGACCTGTCCCCCACCCTGCTCGCCGATCTCGAACCCGTGCTGCACCTTGCCCTCGACAAACACCTCCACGTGTTGCTCGACTGGCACCATTTCAATGACCTAACGACCGATCCCGAGGCCAACAGCAAGCGCTTCATCGGTGGTTGGCAAGCCATTGCACGGCATTTCAAGGACTGGCCGCCGGGCCTGTTTTTCGAGCTACTCAATGAACCATGCGGTGCCCTCACCACCGAAGCCGCCAATCCTATCTATCAAAAAACTATTGCCGCCATCCACGCGATCGACCCCTCCCGCATCCTCGTCGTTAGCCCGGGTCGTTGGGGGCAGGTGGGAGAACTCGACAAGCTGCGCCTGCCGGATGAAGACGCCCGGATCATCGTCACCGTCCATTGCTACGAACCGTTCTATTTCACCCATCAGGGCGCAAGTTGGGTCGAGTTGCAAGACCTCCGCGGCATCGTCTATCCAGGCCCGCCATCCGTTCCCTATCAACTTCCAAACTCCCTGCGCGAGAACACCGGGCTGCGTGCCTTTGTGCAGGCCTACAACACCCTGCCGGCCGACCAAAACCCCTGTTCATCCCGCATCATCAAGGAAGCCCTTGCCACCGCCAGTGAGTGGTCGGCGTTCTTTGGCAGACCCATCCACCTCGGAGAATTCGGCAGCCACAATATCGGCGACGACGCCAGCCGCGGCCGCTATCTCAAGGATGTTAGAACGCTGGCTGAGGCTGGCAAAATCCCGTGGTCGCTGAGGGAATGGAAATCGAGTTTCGGTTACTGGGATCCAGTGAAAGACCAACCGCGCTTCCACAGCAGCCTGATGAAATGATTCCCATCAGAGCGAGGCCATCTCCGCCGAAAGGTTTAGAACCCAGGGTTCGACTTCAAAAGCGCCACGAGGCTGTCGGCCGATGGGGTCAGTCCTCGCATTTCGCATTTATTCGATGTGTTGCATTTCCGCCCAAGGCCGGCAGTTAGGGAATCCGACTTGTTCGCTCCGTTGTCGAAGGCGAGGTCGAACGGTGGTTTCTGAGGTTGGAAAAGGCCCTGCACTGCCAGCGTGAACGCCGTGTGCTGCCAGAGCTCCGTCGCAAATGTCGCAGGTTTGTTCCATGGTTTGTCACCCAAGTGTGATTTTCAAAGTGGATTCCGTTCCCGTGACAAATTTTCCCATTTATCCGTGCGAAAACAGGAGGCTGGCAGGCCCTCCTTGTTCATGAGGTTAGGGTCAGCATCCTGCCGCCAGCCAAAGCGCACGGCGACCGGCTTGGGCACGGCATCGCTCCAGACGAGCACGCTCTTGCCGTCGATTTCAGCCTTGGCCTCGACGAACTTCTTGTCCTCTCCTGCAATGGTGAAATGATCCAGCGGCTTGCCATCCCGGCTGGCCAGGCCGCCGCCGGTGTAGTCGAATTGAATCCGCACCTTGCCCGGTCCCGAGCCAGCTGCGACGACCATGGATTTGTAGATGGGGCCGGAATAGGTAATGCCAGATTTTCCGTAGGTTTTAGCCAGTGCCCAAAGGGCGAGTCGCCGACCTACCTCCTGCTTGTTAGTCGCATGGCAGTCGGGATAGCTGCTGATATCATGGGTGACGGCCATGCCGGTATTGGGGACATCCAGCGTGGCTGTCTGGGCTTCCCACAGGCGTGGGGCCATTTCGACATCGTCGGTGTATTTGGACAGTGCCACCTGGACGAAGAGGAAGGGGAATTCGCCTTGTGACCAGGCACTTCGCCAGTCGGTGATGAGGGATTTCATCTTGTCGTGATACTTCATTCCGTCTGCTAGATTAGATTCCCCCTGATACCAAATCACCCCGCGGATGCCGAAAGGGATGAGGGGGTGGATCATGCCAAGCCAGCGCTCCCCGGAGGGCGGAGTGAACGGCTCACATGGGCAGCCGCCGGCGCTCGCGGAAATCAGTCCGATAGGGACTTTGAGTTCCTTGTGAAGTTCACGACCGAAGAAATAGGCACAGGCCGAATACCCATGATTCTCGCCGCGTTTTACCACGATGTTCTGCGGCGTGCACACCAGCCATTGGGCACCGGCGATGTCATCGCCTGGTGTCCTCGGATTATCCGGAGAAACTTCCATCAGACGGATCTGCGGATAGTCGGCCGCGGCAATCTCCTTTTCATAATTGAGACACGGCTGCTGGCCGGGATGAATGCCAATCGGCTTCCCCGCGTTCGACTGCCCGGAGCAGACCCACACCTCGCCTATCAGAATGTTGCTGAGCGTGAGGGAATTCACACCGGCCACCGTCAGTTGATAGGGGCCGCCCGCAGTCAGCTGGGGTAGTTTGACCGACCATTGGCCATTGGCGGCGGCGGTCGTGGAAACTGCCGATTTCCCAAGACGCACCGTCACGTTTTCATTGGGACCTGCCCAGCCCCAGATGGGAATCGGCAGGTCGCGCTGGAGGACCATGTTGTCGCTGAGGAGACGGGGGAGGCGAACCTCGGCGGATGCGCTCGGGATGAGGACGCCTATCAAACCGGCCGCTAGAAGGGCAATGCTGATGAGCGGGTGGTATATGCGGGTTGTTTTCATAAGGGTCATGCAGTCGTCTGAGGCCATGTCATGTATATCTTCATGTTCTGTATTCCTTTCATTTGCAAACGCAAGACACCGACTTCATTGCTTTGCCCCTGCCTGGTTCATATTTACAATATCTTTGGCCCTCGATTCAGGCGTAACCTTCAGATTTTCCAATTTTCCCGCCTTGATCACGCCTTCGACGGTGGTGTTGTACGGCGCGTGCAGCTTGAACTCGCAATCCCAGTCCTTGGGCCATGCGGGCAGCAGATAGATCTTTCGGCCATCGGCCTGCAGCAGCATCGATTGCAGGGCGATGAGCAGCACCGAGCCATGATCCTGGTCCGGGATCCAATCGAAGTTAGGGCCCCAGAACGTTGGGAACCGTGAGGCCTCATTCTTGCTTTTGGCCCGCGCCACCACGTAATCCCGGGCCTGCGCGGCCTCGCCCAGATAGGCCATGAAGATATCGTCTTGCCGCCAACCGGACGCCCCCTTGTCGATTCGATGATTGAGTGCTTCCACTCCCCACTCAAGGTTGGGTTTGCCAATGGCGATCTGACGGAAGGGAAACACCGCATAAAGTTCGGGTACCTCGCTGTTGTTCTTCTGCTTGTACACGTCGGCGGGTGCGAGCATGACCTTGCCGTCGGGCGTCTTTGTGGTCGGCAAGGGCGGCAGCTTGCCCTGCAACTGCTTCCAGAACGCGCGATCCTCTTGACTCGTTAGATCCTCAGGCAATGCCAGCAAGCGCGCGGTGGTCGAGTGCAAACCGGCAAGTTCCGGCATGGGGTTGACGCAACCCACCCATGTCTCAAGAGCCTGTGACGGCTGCATGTCGAGTTTGCCGTCAACTCTGGTCTTGTAGTGCTGGTCAAAGAACCCGAGCAATTCACGCGCCGCGGGCAGCACAGTTTCACGCAGAAACTTGGCGTCTTCGGTGTAAGCATAGCGGTCTAACAATAGCGTGACCAATTCCGGTCCCGAGACCCATTCATATTTATGCCACTCACTGGCTTGGAGCTTGTCCGCCCGCGTCGCAAACGGCTCGGGGCCATAGGTTTCGGCAAACATATCACCCCAGAAATAGATGCATTCGGGAATGTAAGCCCCGCCATGACCCAGATATTTCTTGGTGCGGAATTTGAGGAACGGCATGAGATCGCGGGCATACATGTTGAAGAGCGGATCCATCATTTCAAAATCACCCGCTGCGCACATCGAATGGTAGGGCAGCCGGGTGTTCTGCCACCAGTAACCCGGCCCCCATTGCCTGTAATCGGCATCCTCGAGTTTTTTGTCCGCTGCTGGGACCGTAAACAGGCTGCCATTGAATTTGATCGGATAGTTGCCGCGTCCAACGCAGGCCGACATATAGCGCTGCATAGCATAAGCCCGGCTCAGAACATAGGTGTCGCGCTGTGCCACCCTCTTGTCATGCGTTGTGTTTCCGAAAACGACAGGTTTGCCATTGACGTAAACGGTCACGCGTCCATCCCTATCCAGCGTGAACGCCGTGTGCTGCCAGACCCCCGTCGTATAGGCCGCTGCTTTGGTCCATATTTTATCACCCAGGATCAGTCGCAGGTCCGTTCCCGAAAGCGTATCCAACAGAAAGCCGTCCGACCCGCCAGGGGTGAGCTTGTCGGCAATGCGCATCGGCCCGCCTGCGGATGGCTTGATCCAGGCCTCAATGGTCAGTGCGCCAACAAACGCGCGTTGATCAAGATCCGGCAATGCCTTGGGGCCCTCAGGCACAGCGCTGAAGATCCGGGCCGGATGCTCCGGCGCTTTAGCATCTGGTTCGGTTGTTGCGAGGGCCAGCACATCGCCATCCTTCAGTGCAGCCGAGTACACCCCGAAGCGCCCGAAAGCGCCGCTGAAGCGATTGCCGCCGCTTTGGTCCACCCCGATGCTCAATGGATGTTTGTTAGCAGGAATGATACCGCCCCGAACCCCATCCGACGACTCATCATTCGATGTGATATGGATCCAACTTCGATTCCAGAAATCCGACCACCACTTCTCATGCGCTGCCCGGCGGTCTGCTAGATTCACCTTTCGCGCCGTGTCGAGAACGGTTTGAGTTTCGCCTAACCATTGATCCACGGTTGCAGGATGTTTCGCTACAACGGCAATTTCAAACAGGTGGCTAGTGCCGGCGGTGGATCGCAGGGTTCGGTCATCCACGCGCTGCGGCCTACTCACCGCGATCAACGCGCCGAAGGTCCGGTGCAACAGCGGTTCGGCACGCGGAAATTCCTCCACGCCCTGCATTTTTGCGAGATTGGCGGGGCCCACCGACTTAATATTGCGGTGATACCAACCGATGCGGTCCTTGAGCTCGCTGAGAACGGTGTCGGGTTCCACTACGGTTTTCTCAGGAAACAGCGGGCAATTGAGCACATCACTGCACTGCTTTTCGGGCAGTTCCGTGGCGGCGTTGCGCCAGAGTTCCATCGTGGCGCTCGCCGTGGTTGGCTTCGGTGTCTGAGCCTCCACGTAAATCACCGGACGGTTGGCATCCACCCACAGGCGCAAGTCCACCTGGGCATCTCCTTGGCTGTATCTGGCGCTCAGAGTGCCATCCTTGGCTGTTAGGATCTGCCGGAACATCTTGGTGCGATCTGTCGGGCCATCGCCCACCTTGATCCGCACCGCGCCAACTTTCACCAAGCGTCCGCTGTCGTCCCAACTGTCGGTCCGGGCGATGTAGAAGCGAAGGTCGCCGGAAGGTTCGATCCACGCGTTGAGAGCGATCTCGCCGTTACCCCGCGGCATGGTGCCATTGGTGTCATGGCTGGGCGAATCCCAGACCACCTCGTAGGGCGATGGCGTCACGGGCTCGTCGGCGGCATTCGCTCCACAGAGCGCCAGCGTTTCTAGCGCCATTATCAGCAGTTTTGTTGTTTTCATGTGAGTTATATTACTTCGGGCCGAAAGCCGTGATGCGCTGGAGCAACAACCGCTGCTGCGGCTTGTCGTTGAGGGTTTCCACCTTGATGAACCTGATCTTGCGGCGTGGCATAGTCGCCCTTGACCATTTTTCCCAACTCGGGCGTGGGTGCCATTTTGTCCAGCGGCGTGTTCGGCCCGCAGAACGCGGCGGCGCGGTTGTTGACGATAAGCTTGGGCTGAAGCTGATACATCATTGAGAACAACTCGTCTAACGTCCCTGTAACGTGGCGATGCCCTGGGCACGGGTAAAGACGTGAAACTTGTTTACTTGTTGAATCCTTTGTGGTTCATAAATTCCCAAATGCGATCCATCCAGGTATAACTGCCCGTGCCCGGGGCGGCCTTCCCCTGAAAGCAGTGACTGCGTCCGGCGAGTGTGTGGAGATCCGACTGTATCCCCATCCGGCGAAGCTGTTCCCAGCATTTCACCGAATTCATTGCCGCCCAATCGTCTGCATCGCCATGGATGAACAGGAGCGGACACGTCGCGAGGTCGAACGAAAACTCAGGGACGGGGCGAGCGTCGTTCTCGTTACCGCCCTTCGCATTCGGGGCTTCCGCGCCGTCTGTGAGCGCGTACGCCGGATAGATTGCGACCGCCCACTGCACGTTGCAGGAAAGCTGGTCCAGGTCATCGATCGGCCCGTAGGAACGGCGCTTCGAGCTGGTCGCACCCATGAGCGTCAGGTGTCCGCCGGCCGAGGAACCCATGATACCGATGCGGTCGGGGTCGAGTCCCTTCGCTGCGGCCTCACTGCGAACGATTCGGATGGTGCGCTGCAGATCCTGCCACGCCGTCGTGTGCTTGGCCAGCCCGCCCGCCGGACGCGGCGTGCGATATTTCATCGTCACGACCGTCATGCCCTTTTCGTTCAGGTAACGTCGCGCCGGCGCGACTTCGAATCCGTCCGGGTCGTTTCCGACGTAGGCGCCGCCCGAGTAGATGATCTGGATCGCCTTCGTCTTGAGATTCTTCGGCATGTGCCACTCGAGATAAGGCTGGCACTGGTTTGTCTGGACATCCGGCATCTTGCCTTCCGGCCAGACCGGCTCCTTGTGGTATTCGCCACGCGCATCATTGTTCGGATAACGGGTCACCAGATCCACTTCCTTGCCGAGACGCCCGTCAAAATTCATCTGGCGGAGGTATTCGGCGACTCGGTCAAGCCAGTGGTCGTAGGCGGTGCCATCCTCGCCTTTGCTCGCTTCGCCCATGAAGCCGTGAGGACGGTCCGCGAAGAGATGGATCTCTGCCGGAATTTTCATCCTGCGGAGCTGCCGGTAGATCTGCGTGGAACCATTCGGAGAATAAATGTCCACCCCGCCATGAAAGAGCGCCATCGGACAAGTCTTCGCGTCAAATTTGAACACATCCGAGAGCTTGGCGTCGATCGCATCGCCATCACGCATATTCGGACCGGTGAGTCCGTCCGTAAGCGCGTAAGCAGTGTAGATCGGCACAGCCCAGTTGACGTGGCACGCCAGCTGGTCAAGGTCGTCGATCGATCCGTACGCCGGTGTTAGCGCGCTAGTTGCGAGCAAGACCGTCAGGTGCGAACCCGCGGAAAACCCGAACGCGCCGATTTTCTCCGGATCGAAACCGCGCTTCGTCGCATCGTTGCGGACGAGACGGACGGCGCGTTGCCCGTCCTCCCACGCGCTCTGGTAGATCGGCAACCCCAGAGGACGCGGCGTGCGGTAAGTGAGGCTCACGCAAACGAACCCGAGGTCGGTGAACTTCTTCGCGACCCGGTCAATCCACATCCCGTCGCAGCAACTCTGATAACCGCCGCCGGAAATGAGCAACATGCATCCGCCGTTTTTCTCCGCAGGTGCCTCGTACCAGTCGAGATACGGCATCGTGTGTTCCGCCGCCTTGAATCCCGGCGCTTGCACCTCCTGGGTAGTCGCAGCGACCTGTTGCGCCTGGAAATCCGGAATCTTCCCTTCCGGCCACAACGCAACCCGATCCCCGGCGAACGCCGAAACAGCAACCAGCAACCAAGAACAAATATTTAACAGTTTTTTCATCATATTGCTTCCTATACTATCTTCATTGTGTTTGTCATTCTATTCGTTATGGTGTCACGCTGACGTTGTCGAAACAGTTGGATCATAACTTGATGACAGATAAGCCAAGCCGTTCATACGCTTCAGATAGCCTTCATATTTCACCCGGGTCACTTTCTTGCCATCCACGGTACCGAGCATATCCTCGCTCTTGAGGGTCACCCCTATCTGCGGATTGCGCTTGCGTGCCTCCGCCATGAGCCAGACCTCGAACCCGTGAGGCACCGGATTGGCGAGTTCCTCGCGGGTCAGCGCGGGGGTCGGCTCGCTGCCGCAGGTCCCGTTCTCACCGCCGCCGATCTCGACCTTGAAGTGCTGCGGGTTGGCCCCGAACTTCGGCTTGAACATGAAGTCGAGAATCTCGGACTTCAACTGATCGGTTCATGTGAGGTGGGCCTTTCATTGAGGTTTCAATTTAGCATCTGATCCGAAAGGTGCCGCAGGCAAGCCGGCTGTGTTGTAGAATCCCAGGTCGTCGCCGCTGTGTTCCACCACACCAATCTGTTCGATCGAACCGTGGCGGCCGTTGTACCAGAGCAGCCATTGCTTGCCGTCGAAGATGGCATACGGTTTGTAACAAGCGTCGTGATCCCACTTGTCCTTGCCAGGAAAAATGATCGGGTTGGCGGGATGGCGTTGCCAGTTGGTGATGCCATCCTTGCTGCGGGCGAGGCAGATCCGCGCCGTGGACTCATCCTGGAAACCGATGTAAAACATCACATACCAGTCGCCGACTTTCTCGACCTGACAGGCGGTAACCTTATGCTTCTCCCACGGGTTCTTGGGTTCTGCGCAAACGATCGGGTTGCCCTCATGCTTCTTCCAGGTCAATCCGTCGGGGCTGGTCGCGTAACCGATGGCGTTCGGCTCGTTTTGTTCACCGCCTGAATACC
>JBAXCM010000147.1:0-9564 GCA_037141475.1 Verrucomicrobiota bacterium
TCAACCTGCTCACACCAAGCCCGCGATGACCCTCCGTGCAAAAATCCGCCCTGCTGACATGGGGTTGGACCAAGCAACGTCAGAGGCGCTCTCCTCCATAGGCACAAGGTCCAATGTCTATTAGCCGATCACTGTTTGACTCCCAGCGCTACCATGAGAAGCTTCGCGCATGGCAACTACCCATTACCGCATCATCGCAGCAGCCTGGCTTGCATTGGCAAGCATCACATCAGCCGCCGACGACGGCAGTTCAGCAAATCTAGGAGACGGCGATTCCTCAAATTCGGGAGACGCCAAATCAGCCTCGCAAGATAACCCAGTCCAAACCCCGGTCACCCCGTTCAACCTCAGCATCGACGCTCCGGTTCAGCTAGCTGGATCGGACGCCGCTTCCAAGGAGTTTCAAAATAACGTCTTGCCCGGGATGTTGAAAGTGGAGCAAGAGCAGCAACAAAATGGCAAATCCGAATCCCAGCAGAGTCTAGCAAGCTCTCCGTTTGATCCATCCAAGTTGGTGCTCAATACCGATAGCACGGCTCGGATGTATTTCCTCGGTGACGGAACCGGCAACCAAAACACCCTGGGAATCTCCAACGCAAATGCTGACGCCAAAAGCGCCGGCGCATCCTTGATACTTCCCATCTCCTCCAATTCCAGTGACGCAGCCAACGCCCTGCGCGCCGCAGGGCAGTCCCTGCAACCCGGTGACTTTTTGGACCTGGGAACCCTCAAAGCCGGCAGTTCCCTTGATTTCTTTCTTATCGCCAGCGGTGCAGCCGACGGCAATTGGATCGTGTCCAACGACAAAAGCCTCAACAAGGACGGCATGCTCCATGCCACCGCGATGGCAACTCCAGGATCGCCGTACTTGATCATCAGCTTTGACGAAAAAGGTGGCAACGGGGAAGATGGCAAGGTTTTCTTTGCCGTGGACTTCGGCAACAGTGATACCGCCAAAGTCGCCAATCTGGCTGGACTCGGTGCTCCCGAGCCGTCTCTGGCGCTTGGAGCCCTGCTGATAGGCGGCGCTCTGCTTGGATTCTCCCGCCGACGCGTAGCCTAACACGGGAAAAATTGGGAGGCAGAGGGTGGAGCTTGCTTTAGAAAATCGGACCATCCCTTGCCCAGTACATCAGAAGACCGCCGCTGAAATGCAAAGACACTGTGATGTCGACGCGGATTTCATCTATCTGCACAAGACCGGCGTCACCTATCTGGACGTGGAAACCAGTTTGCCGATTGACCTGCCAGACATCCTCAACCTGACCCGCAGTTAACGTTCAACCCGGCCCGCGCTTCAGGGAATCCAACTTGCTCCACACCTTGCCTCTCTTGAGGTCTAACACTCAGTTGTGTTCAATTCCCTTGAAATCGCCGTCAAGCTCGTGAGCCGCGCTACAAGATTGTAGCGGCGTGTCAAAACCGCCGATGCCCTTGAACCGCCAATGAATCAGCCGCCTCGACGAGGGGCATCTCATTGGCCATCGGCGGTTAGGAATACGCCGTTTCAAGGCGTCAGCTGCTCCATCGCGATGCCGGGCTTGACTGAGGGGGCGGGATCGGCCTCAATCGGACCGTTAGCCAAGCGATTTCCAGCAAGCAGATGATAGTAGAAAGTTGCAACTTAGGGGTCCGCCTCTGGATCCATGTCCTTGGGTTGTTGCTGTGGGCCGCAGGGGCATGCGGTGCGGCGACTCCGCCATGCCTGCATGTGTTCGACGCGCGGCCGATGAAGAATTGGGACCTGAGCCAGCCGGAAAAAGCGGCTGAGGTGTGGGACACGATGCATGTGTTGACGGCCCTGCAAGGCATCGTCAACCGCGATGCTCCGCAGTTATATCTCCTCTATTGCGCCGAATTCGGTGTGGAGACCGATCAGTTCTGGCTCGATTGGTTGCGTGGGGAAGACGGCTGGTTGCGCCAATCCCAACTTGTCCCGATCGCATCCCTCGAGCAGGCCGTGGGCATTTTCCGCCATCACATCAAAGGCCTGGTGGTTTATGACCCCGCCGTGCCGGCCACCGCATGCCTAGCATCCACCGCCGCGGGTTGCGACGACTTGCTGCCTGTGCGCTTCAGCTCGGGTGTCGGCTCGATATGTGAGTTGCTCACCAAGCGTCTGGGTTTGCCTGTCCGCTTGTGGCTGGTCAATCCCGATGGGACTGCAAAGTTCACTGGCCGAGGCAGCCTCCCTGATTCCAGCGAGCCGAGTTCGGGCAGCGCCAAAGTGGACGCCTACCGCTGGGGCTTGCACCGCTTCATGGACACCGGCAACTGCGATGCCCGCTTCGCCGCATATTACCTCGATTCCTTCTGGCTGCAACGCCCCCGCAATGGTCCGCCGGATCTGCACACGCTCACCAACCATGACTATTTCATCGCTAAGCGTGCCTTCTTTTTTGACCTGTCGCCGTGGGCTGACGAAGCACCGGTGGACGACCCGCAGCAAGCCCTTGGCTTGGACCGCCAAACGCTGCTGCAGATATTGCAAGCCCTGCAACATCGCGTGCCTCACGATATCATTAAAATCGGCGGATTCCCGCCTTGGCCATACAAATACACCACCCACGGCGGAGCTGGCAAACACGAGGGCGTGCCCACCGAGTGGGAGTTTACCCGCCTCATCTCGCAGTTCAATGCCTATCACGAAGCCGACGCCGCCAGTCCAGGCGCCATGGCCAATGCCTCGGTCTTTTGCCACTACCCGCTGCAGGCCCGCTACCCGCAACCCAATCCAAAACCCACCCGCCAAGCATGGCAGGCCGCCGCTCTCGTCAACCCCGCCGGCAAGCTCGCCGCCAAATTATTCGTCGGCCACTACGTCGGCGATTACGATTCTCCCTCATGGCTGTACAAGGCCATCCCGGCGTTTTTCAACGAGCCCCGGCAAGGACGCGTGCCTCTGGGCTGGGCATTCAATCCCAATTTGGCCGATCGCGCACCGCAAGTACTCGCTTACGCCTACCGCCATGCCACACCTAACGACTTTTTCATTGCCGGGGATTCGGGTGCCGGCTATCTCAATCCGCGCGGCCTGTCGCTGCGTCCTGACTCGCAGCTACCCTCTGGACTCGAGTGTTGGGCGGCCCATTGCGCTGCATCATTCCGCCGCTGGGACATGACCATCACTGGCTTCATGCTCGATGGCGCGAGCGGCGCGTCCACCGATCAGGAATTCGCTGCCTACCGCAAGTTTAGCCCCGATGGCTGCGGCACGAGTTTCGAACCGGCACCACGCATCATCAGCGGCGTGCCAACTTGTCCCGAGCGCGACTTACCGGATTCGCCAGAGGCCGCAGCAGCGGTCATTGCCGATCTCGCCAGAGGCATCACCACCGAGGCACGCTTCCTGTGGGCACGCAGCATCCTCAAGCCGCCGTCATGGTATGAGCAGGTCTCGCAGATCTTGCGCGACAAGCATCCCCAGGCAGCGGTAGCCGTCGTCGATCCATACACGTTTTTCGGTCTGATCCAACTCCAATACGGAGCTGTGCCGCCCCGGCAGTGAGCCATACACGTTGAAAATATCTGATATTCCTACCCGTCGTTGCCCGATTCCTTTTACTCTCGGATGACCCAGTCATTGCGAATCTGCCGCCATTCATCGGTGGATTTGGACGGGCAGAGAATCAGACACCCCCGAACAAACCAACATTCAAAAGATATACCACTTGCCAAAATGAGTTTGCAAATGTGCGAATGATCCAAATGAAAATGACAAATTCACGATTAGATAGCTTCATCGACAAAGTAAGAATAAACGTCTATAGTATTGTTTGTGTTTCAGTCGTAGTCTGCCTTGTGTTGGCAAATCATGAAGACTTTGCACAACTCGGTATTGTGGTTGTGGTACTAGGGTCAGCATGCAATGTCTTTAATCAAAACACAAGATACCACCGCCTCAAAAATGCCATAGAGGAAAGAGGTTTTGATGAGAAATTATGTGCCGAATTTATGAGAAAGCCCTGTGGAAGAAATGTCGTAAAAACCGTATTGAAAAGAACTGGGCATTTTGATAGATATCCTCATCTTCAAAAAAAATTCCCGCTGAAATCCCTCATATAATTCGAAAGAAAACTTGTCACCTGAACATTGATGGGGTCAATCCCGACCCGGGGGGGGTGTTACAACAACTATTGCTGAGAACACGCTTAGTGAGCATGTTTTGAATCAGGGAATAGCCAGTCTCGGTCCTACCGCTCTAGGCTCGCTGCTCCTTAAGTGGCAGGATTTGGGCGCTCATGAGCGACATCGAGTTCTCAAGCTTCTCCAAATAGGCGAAGGTTTCCGCCACTTGCCTCTGCACTGTTTCGGCTTCTTTGAGGAAACGCGAAAGCGCGTCATCGTTCGCGAAGAGATGCGGCGCCGCCACGGCGCGCATCTTGACCTATTGGGACAAGACCTCCTGGGAGGACCGGGCAACCCGCCAGATGTTCCCGGGCAGGCCGGCACTGCGCTCCACCACTTCGACGGTGAGCGCGCCTTGACTGAGGAAAGCAACGGACCTCGCCAGTTCGGTCAACGTCATATCGCGCATCTGAAACGCACGCAAATTCACCCCTTCAGCCGAAGAGGTGATGAGGAAGTTGCCGGTGATATTTTCATAGCGGCTGAAGCCATCCTTGCGTGGAATGATAAGAATTTTTACCTGCGGCATTGCGAAGCGGCGCTGCGGGACCGGTTGATGGCACATCGGGGTCTTGAGCGAATGCTCCCATGGCGAGGGCCAGCGCTGTATTGCATACGGTTTTCATGTTATGGTTTAGTGGGTGACTTTCCCGATGTGTCGTCCAAGCCAAGGACTTGAGTCAACTGATCCTTACTTGGTGAAAGCCAATTTCCACTCGACCGTATGGCTGGCGGACGGGAGGATCCTAACCGAAGCGATTTCCCCTTGGCTAGCGATCACGACCTTCTCACCGCGGACCTCGGCGGACATTAGCTTGAAGCCGTCCGGCAGATAGACGGTTAGCACGTACGGATCGCCGCCGACCACAGCAGTTTCGCCTGATAGAATGTTAGCGGCCATATCCCATTTTTCATCGATCAGACAAACACCGCCTTGTGAGATATGGCGGGTGGTGGAGAGGACCCACGGGTGGTCACGGGCCTCACGGATGGCGAACACCTGCATGCCGTTGCTCTGGTCCATCGGCGGGGCGATGAACGATCCCTTGGCCTTGCCGAGATACTTCTGGGTCCAGTACTCGAAGACCACGTAGGGTCGGTCTGCCTCGAGCCCCAGATCCGCGAACTTGACCTCTTGCTGGGGCAATCCCTTCAAATCGAATTTCCATTCCTTTTCCCGCTTCTGTGCCCACTGGATGCGGGAGAGCACGGACCAATGGTCGAAGTGCCGGTCGATTTCCTGCAACCACCAAGTATCCGACTGATGCCCCGCATCATAGACCTGCCCGGGCACGGTCGAGAGCACCGGTGCGCTCCGCTTCATGCCCTCAAGGTTGAGGTCATCCTGATAGGTCTCGACCTTGTCGCTGACCATGAGGACGCTGCCGGCAATGCTACAAATAGCGGGGCGCACGATCGAGCGGACCGGCACCGGTTCCTTGGCACCGAACACTGGCATCTTGGCATTTTCATCCATCAGCCAGCTGCCGAGAATATCGCAGTGGTCCGGATCGTTGCGCCACACGACGCCTTCGTAGGAGCTTCTATTGGCCAATGTCTCAGGCTGAAACCCGTCATCTGATAGGCGGCAACCGTCGGCCAGACCGACAACGCAGAGGCCTGTGTTCACGCCCCAGCAGTTGAGGATATAGGTATCCTTGCCAAGTTCCTCGCGGGCCACCCTGTCCCAATCGCGCAGGGAGTCATCGGGGGTTGAGCCGATCTTCGTGAAGTGCTCCTCGCATGACTTGTTCTTGTAGCAGTTGAGCAAGTCGCCTGCGCCGTCAATCTTCACATAGCCCCATCCCTGATTTTTGAGTTCCCGATAGATCGGCCGCACCATTCCATCCAAGGCCTTATTATTCTTGGTGTTGAGAATGTAAAACCCGCCATCCATGAACAGCGATCCGTCCGGCTTGTGAACAAACCAATCCGGATGCTCCTTGCCGATATCGGCCACATGCGGGTCGCTCGGCCGGTGAACGCGGTGGACCCAGATGCCTCCTGCCATGCCGACGGACTTGATCCTCCTGAGCGCATACTCCGCGCCACCGGGAAACTTCTGGTTCCACGTCAACCAATTCTCCGGGCAACTGCCATTGCCGGTCTGATAGGTATCATCCAACTGGATATACTTGTAGCCGAAGTCGGGAAGCTTCTTTTGTGAAAACACCGCGGTCAACTCATCGAGCGTCTTCTGGGTGAAGTCGTACTTGTAGGCCCACCATGTGCAATAGCCCGTCACCGGCCCTTTCCACACCTGATAGGTCCAAGGTTCAAATTTTTCCACATCCCGGTGTTTTTGATAGAAACACGGCCGGAATACCAACTCGAGGGCCGCACCGCTGATCTCCCAAGTGAAGGTGGTGATTTGCTTGTCAAACGGAAGACTCGCCGCATCGGGCGTAGCATTTGCGGAAGAGGTTGGAGGGTCGCCAACACTCCTTGAATCTGGCAGAATGTGTGTGGTGCCGTCACTCGGGCCGGCCAGCAACCAATCCCAACGTCTGTCATAAACTGCATTATTGCGCAGGTTTCGGCTGAGGCCCACGCTGTTACGGACAAGGGGAAACCGCTTCTGCGCCTCGCCGGAGGTTTCGGTTGGGAACGCCTCCACGCTACCGGTGAGGGCACCCCGCAACACCAACTTCACGCCCTCTTTGGCCTCTGCCATCGTCAACTTCATACGCTGCTCAATTTTCCCCTTTTCGCCAACGCCTTGTGGTTGTTCCAGTTTGATTGTCGTGCCGTCCAAGGTCTTGCCAGTTGCGTCCTCCGCTCGGACCGTGGCACCAAGGATCACGCCACCGTGGTAGCTGAGGGTGAGTTTTCCAGTGCCAGCATCCCATTTCACGTCGGCCGGCTCATTCGTCGGCGGGGTGACGACCGGTTCCGCCGCGCGAATGACGTTGAACGCAGCCAGCATGCAGGCCACCGTCAGGGCGAATTTCATTCTCATGGCTGGGTTCCTTGGGTATGGGTAAATTCTCAAATTCGTGGTCTGCTTCCCTTCTTGATTGCCGGGATAACGACAGCATGGGTGATGCGCACATATCAACGTCAGTGATTCTTAACTGCGTCAAGGCTAATCACAGAAAAATCCGGACCACACCTATCATGGCTTTCATTGCCATGCACAAGAGTTGATGCTAGAAATATCCCATGACAAACTCAAACCTATCCACTCTCCAATTGAGCCGTCTGCTAGGGGTCGCCCGAGTTGGCCTGATTGCTACAGCCGTGATGCCTCCAAAAAGGGCCGCCGCGTTGTCGCCGGAACCAGCCGGCGACAACGCTGTGCTTCGGCTTCACGAGACGTTCACGCCATGCTCGCTCGGTGCCGCTAACATGATTCCGATATGGTTTGCCACTGAAACCAAGGTCCTGCGGTTCGACGCCCGCGGCACAACTGGTGCATCGACGAGAAACACCGAACTCACAGGCGGGAGGACGAGCCGCAACTAGATGACATCACCGCCGTTTCCTGCAACCATCTCCGATGCGCAGCTGCTGATCCGGCCTGTGTGAGGGTTCCAACATTCCATGCGATGTTTTCCCCGGAGACGAATGAACGTGTCCACGGCATCGCCCGACGAGTTGCTCACAAAATAGACGTCTCGTCCCTCAACCACCTTGTGGATGTATGAAAGATTGCCGTTGTGAACGGCCGCCTATGGCTCGCCCGCATCCCGCAAGTCGATGCTTTCCGGATCGGTGGCCGATTTACTCATTGCCGTGCCTCCGACGTGAAATTCGACCTTCAAGGTTTTCACAAACCCAAAAGCCGGATCGCCTTTGAAATGAATCAGGGTGCCTACCGTAAAGACATCTTCGCCACTGTCCATCTGTTGTTGGAGTTCATTCGTCAGATCCAGAATGCGGCGCGGGTCCTTCCCAGCCAGGTCGCCGTAGGCCGCCTTGTCGATGACGATGCGGCCCGAGGTGGACTTACGCACGACGAAGTTTTTGTCGCCGATATCCCGGTCCCAAGTCAGGGATTTGATCATACCGTCTTCTTCAAATTGGAGCGGGCTGCTCCAGAATTGGAAATCATGTCCCTTGATGCCGTCGGGCCGGGACCCCCAGCGGTCACCCATCCAGATATAGACGGTTCCTTTGTCGGTTGGCAGTGTGGCCACATGGGTTTGCTGCGCCTTGATAATGCAATCGGGCCGACCGCTGCCGGGTGGGGTCCATGGCGATGGGAGGTTGCGGGCGCTAGTGGCCTTTATATTGATATTACCCATGTACTGAAATGGTCCCATCGGAGACGTGGACGTAAAGACCCTGGCTCCGGAGCCATCGACGCCAAAACAGCAAGTGTTGTCAAAGAGCAGATAGTAGATCCCCTTGCGTTTGAACATCGCCGGGCCTTCGCAATTGCCAGCAACGAAGGCGCTGGCCACCTGTGTTGAGCTCAGATAGTCGCCAGTGAGTTTCTCAACGCAGATCTGATGATGGGATATCGGCTCAACCTTGCCGCCGAAATCACCCGTGCCAATGACCGTGTATGCCAGATAGGCGGCACCGTCGTCGTCAATGAAAAGCCCCATGTCGCCGATACCGTGGCTGCTGTATTTCATAGGGACGTTCGGATTGCTGATGATGAACGGCCCGGACGGCTCGTCGGCAATCGCCACGCCATACTGATTATCGGCGTTGTACCACATGACATACTTGCCGGTGCTGCGGTTGAATTTCACGTAGGGACGGTAATAGGTGCGCGGCGGGGCATCCTTGAGAATTTCCCCGTGCGGCGTCCAAGTGACCAGATCTGGAGAGCTGTAGCAGACATAGCGATTGGTTTTGCCAAATCCGTCGGTGCTGCCGTAGCGCGTGCCATAGAGATAGTATTTGCCCTTGAAGAATTCCAAGCAGCCGTCGTGGGCATCGACGATGTTGCCCAGCACGACTTCGTACACCTGATTGGCGCGGCGGTACTCGACGTGCACGTTGACCGTCGGGTAGCTCTTGAGGAACTTCTTCAGGTAGGGCGGCAGGTCGTGCAGGCCGATGCTGTAAATGGTCGTCACCCGGATGTTGCCCGAGATGATGTCCTTGATCTCCTGCAGCCGGCTGTGCAGCGACTCGTACATCGCGATGATCTTTTTGCTGTAGTCGTAAAGCACCTCCCCCTCGCGCGTGAGCCGGAACTTGCGCTTGCTGCGCTCGATGAGCAGGGACTTGAACTGCCGCTCCAGGGCACTGATCTGCTGGCTGACGGCCGACTGGGTCACCCCGTTGATCTGGGCGGCCTTGGTGAAACTTTCGGTCTCCGCGAGGTCGCAATAGACTTTCAAACTCTCGATTTGCATACCCCTAATAAGAGCAAAAAGGGCCCCGAATGTCAACTGATGTCGGTAAGTTTCTTTTACCCACCGCCCGCCGCCGCCGGGCCCTCAGGGCGCCGCCGGGGCGCGCCGGCCGCGCGCGGGC
>JBAXCM010000148.1:0-9545 GCA_037141475.1 Verrucomicrobiota bacterium
CCACCGAGGCTCTCATCACCGAGCTGCCCTCCAAGGAAGCCCCGCCAGCTGGCGGCGGTGGACACGACCACGGCGGCATGGGTGGGATGATGTAAGTTGGCGGGCCGCGGCGGTGGTTTTGCCATTCGTCGTGCCTGACAAATACCATCATACCTATTGCATTATCAAAAAGCCGGGCGGGCAACCGTCCGGTTTTTTTGTGTGGGCGGGTTTCAGCAAAAAGCCGTGATATGTGGCGGTGGGCGACAGCAACGAGGCGCGCAGCACCCGGTGGAGTTCAGGCGAGGCCTGCGCGGATGAGGAGCGGTTCGAGTTGAGGATCCCGGCCCATGAAGCGGCGGTAGAGTTCCTCTGGAGGGGTTGAGTTTCCTTGGCTGAGGATATGCTGGCGGAAGGCGCGACCGGTGTCGGCATTGAGGATCCCTTCGCTTTGGAAGCGGGTGAAGGCGTCGGCATCCAAGACTTCGGCCCATTTGTATGAGTAATAGCCGGCCGCATAGCCGGTGGGATCACTGAACAGATGGTTGAAGCGCCGGGCCATGGACGGAGTTTCGGTGTTGAGGGGTGCTCGATAGTCAGCGAGGATTTCACGATCCACGACGTCGAGGTCATTGCCGAGGTAGGCGTCGAGGTGGCAGTGGAGTTCGAGGTCGAGTTTTGCGTGAGCGAGTTGGCGCATGAATACCGAGGCACTCAGGTAATTGCGTGCGGCCATCATTTTGGCAAACAGTGAGTCGGGGATGGGCGCGTCGGTTTCGTGGTGGCGGGCGAAGAGATCAAGCGATTGGCGGTCCCAACAGAAGTTTTCCATGATCTGTGACGGCAATTCGACAAAGTCCCACGGGACGTTGGTGCCCGACAGGGATTTGACGGGTACCTCACTGAGCATGCCATGCAGGAGATGGCCAAATTCATGAAAAATGGTTTCCACCTCGTCATGGGTGAGTAGGGCCGGCTTGCCATTCACTGGCGGAGTCAGGTTGCCGACGATGAGCCCGAGGTGCGGTTCGCCAAGCGCGCCGGTGTGCAGGCTGTTCATCCAGGCCCCGCCGCGCTTGCTTTCGCGCGGGTGCCAATCGGCATAGAACGAGCCAAGATGGGCACCGCTGTTGCTGTCATGGATTTCATAAAACGCGCACTCGGGGTGCCAGACTTCGACGGCTCCGGGTTTTTCGTTAGAGTCGGATTTGCGGCCGGGTTGGAGATAGACGGTGTCAGACTTGCGGATGGCGATGCCGAAGAGCTGAGAGGCAATCTCAAACATGCCGGCCATTACGCCATCGACTGGAAAATACGGCCTCAGCGCCTCTTCGTCGAAGTCATAGTCGTCCTGGCGTTGGCGCTCGGCCCAATAGCCAACCTGCCATGGTTCCAGCAGGGTCTCGGGTTGGCGGGTCTTGGCGGCCTTGTAGTGGGCAAGTTGGCGGCACTCAGCGAGAAATGTCCGGTGAATGCGGGCGTGCAGATCTTCAATGAAGCCGAGGGCCGTGCCGCCGTTCTTGGCCATGCGCCGTTGCAGCGTCAGATCGACGAAGTGGCTGTGGCCTAGGATGGCTGCCTTCTCTTGGCGGAGTTGCAGGATCTGCCAAACCAGCGGCGAGTTGTCATACTCGCCATAAGCACCGACCTTGGTGGAAGCCTCCCATATCTGGTGGCGGATGGCATCGTCGTGCAGGTGTTGCATCACCGGTACCATCGACGGAGCATGCAGTGTAAAGCGCCACGTCGGGCCCTGTGCGGACGTTTTGGTGTCGTCACCGGTCGTTTGATTTGCCGCTTGTGCAGTCGCAGCCTTGGCACGGGCATTGGCAGCGGCAGCGGCCTTGGTGGAGTCCGGCAGTCCAGCGAGTTTCGCCTCCTCGTCAACGATGAGTTCCCAAGCATTGGTCGAGTCCAGCACGTGATCAGCGTAGGACTGCGTGAGTTTGGATAATTCAGCGTCAATGGCAGCAATGCGCAATTTTTGTGCGGGTGGCAGGTCCGCCCCGGCTTGCTGAAAATCGGCGAGGGTTTCCCCAACAAAGCGCTGTTGCACTGGCGTTAGCGAGGCGACGGCAGGACTGGCGGCGACGCTCTTGATCGCGTGCCAAAGCCTTGCGTTGAGCGGAATGGACGAATAAAAGTCGGATACCTCCGGCAGCATTTTGTTGAGACCCTCGCGCTGGGCTGGGTTGTCATTGACGGAATCGAGGTGTTGCAGGCGACCCCAGCCGCGGCCGAGAACTTCTGTGGCCTGCTCAAGGGCGACAAAGGTGCTGTGGTAAGTCGCTGTCGTTAGATCTTGCGAGCAGATCGCCTCAATATTCATTTTTGACAGATCAAGTGCGTGGCGGATGTCTGGCTCGATATGTTCGGGAGTGAGGGTGGACCAGCGGATGTGAAAATCAGGAGCGAGGAACGGGTGCATGAGGTGGGGAGTTATAGGCGATGGTAATTGGAGAGAGGAAGAAGACTTTGAGACAGAAGCCCCGAACCCGGGGCAATTATGGAGCAGGCAGTCCCTTAAACTTTAGCAAGTTGGAGCCTCAAACCAAGCGAGAGGTGGAGAGGACTTCGGCGTGAGCTCAATCAAACGATTGATGATCGTCGATTGATAAATGTTGATTTCTGATGTGAGCTTCTGTTTTAGGCAAAGGGCGGACGAGGTTGGCGGGGAGGGGGAAGACGCGCTCGAAAATGCCGGGGACGATTTCGTTGGCTTGGGCGTAGGCGTCGCGGAGCATTTCGAGCTTGGCGTCGAGGTTGTCAAGGTGATGGAGGGCGAAGGCCTCCGGTGTGCGCGGCAGGGTGGGGGAGCCAAACTCGAATTGGCCGTGGTGGCTGGCGATGAGGTGGAGCAAGTGCAGGCGGGTGTCCTCGGCGGAGGGCTTGAGGCCAAGCCATGCGGTGGCTTGGGAGGAATCGAGCAGTTCACGCCAGAGTTTATTGACCAGTTCGATACCGAGCGGGATATGGCCGAGCATTTCGCCGTGAAGACTGTGGATCTGGCCAAAGCCATCCTCCGGATAGGCGTTTTCCCAGAGTTTGCCGCAATCGTGGAACAGCACCCCGGCGAGCAGCAGGTCGCGGTTGATGTCCGGATAGACCGGACACAATGCAGCGGCACTGCGCAGCATCTGGGCGACGTGCTCGACTAGCCCGCCACGCCGCGCGTGGTGGTTGCGCTTGGCGGCGGCGGTGCGCCGGAAGCGGTCGCCCATTTGCGTTAGGAATAGTTGGCATAGTGCGTGGAGTCGCGGATCGCCGATGGAGTCACAAAGGGCGAGGATGTCGGCATAGTCACGCTGTTGCTTCTCGCGGGTGACGGGGTCGCCAGCCAGAAAGGTGGCGATGGCCGCCTCATCCAACAAAAACCATTTGAGGTTGTTAGGATTGATGCCATACGGGTTTTGTGTCCAGTCGGCCTCGAGGCGCAGGATCGAGCCGTCGGTGAGGGTGGAGCCGGGCTCATAGTTGGGCGAGTCCGACCAGATTTTGAGGGCAAAATTGGCGGTGGCGTCTGCAAACACCAGTTCCAGATAGGGTTTTCCGGCTTTGGTGTTGCGGGTTGAGCGGGACTGGAGTTGGGCGGCGACGGCTGCGGCGATGGGGGTATCGCCGGCCTGCTCTTTGAGTGCGGCGATGGTGATGGGGCTCATGGGTGCGAACATGGCAGGGCCGCCGCACCGGGGCAAGCGAAGAGTGCGGGCGCATTGCGATGGGGTGCGAGCGTTAACCGAGGTGAAAAATCGGACTAAGTCAGCCAGAATTTTGAATTGTATAGGCACTCACTGTCGCAGGAAGTATATGCCGCGTGGCGGAACTGTGAAAAAAAATCCGCCATGTCTGACGGCTGCTCAGGCGTCAGCGCCGCCCTGCTCTTGTTTGCGCATTTCCTCGAGCACGCCGGACATATCTTCGAGCGAGTCCCAGAGCGTGCGGATGACATAGAGCGGGGCACCACAGCGCACGGCTAGGGCAATGCAATCCGAGGGCCGGGCGTCTAATTCGACAATTTTGCGCTCCATAATTTCGTTTTGGGCCTCGAGGATGAGACGGGCGTAGTAGATCTCCTTTTCGACGCGCAGGATCACGGCCCGTGAGACGGTGGCACCGAACGCTTGCAGGGTGAGCAGGAACAGATCGTGGGTGAGCGGTCGGGGCACCGACTGTCCGCTGAGGATGGTATTGATGGAGGCACCGATGGCGGGGTCGATGTAAAACACAATGGCCTTGCTGCCATCGCCCAAGAACACGGCACAGCCGGCTTGGGTGGGAAGCAAGGCGATGGGCTCGACGCGCACGAGATGGGGCATGGGATGGTGGGAGGTGTCTTGTTATGAGTTCTCGGGATGAGACGGGGGAGAGGCAGGCCGAAATTGGCGCGCCACTTCGGGCTAACGGGCAAGGTAGCGGCGGGAGCCGCCGACGTATTTGATCGCCCAGTTCTTGATGTTCGCCTGCTCGTCGAGTGGCAGGGTACGCACGACCTTGGCAGGTGAGCCGAGGACTAGCGAACCAGGTGGAATGACCGTGCCGCCGGTGACCAGCGCGCCGGCTCCAATGATTGAACGTTCTCCAATGACCGCGCCGTCCAGGATGATCGCGCCCATGCCGACGAGCACCTCGTCCTTGACGGTGCAGGCATGGAGGATGGCGGAGTGACCGACGGTGACCAACTCTCCGACGTAGCAGCCGAAGTTATCGGCGAGGTGGATCACGGCGTTGTCCTGGATATTGGAGCGCGGACCGACAATGATTTCATTGATGTCGCCCCGCAGGGTGACGTGATACCAGATGCTTACTTCTTCATGAAGGGTGACGCGTCCGATCACATCTGCGCTTGAGGCGATGAACACGCTATCGTGAATCGACGGGGAAAATTCGAGGAAACTCTCAATGGCCATGCCCGAGAATTAGACCAAAGGCACCCGAAACGCAAGCTTGCGTTGCCATCCCAAGGGCTTTTCAGGGCACATTCATACCCCTCTAACGACCGGAGTGCCACCGGCCAGATCGAGAGTCCTGCTCAACATCGTCGGGCTGAACGAGGATTTTTCCGGAACATGATAAATTTCGCTTCACCTTAAATAAGCGCGGGATTAAATGCAAATGGGTGTCCGACCTGCCCCAACGCTGCGAGCATGTGCCAGAGACCTACAAGTGTTTATGTGATCCGGGTCGCTTGCGTTTTCTGATCCACCTTTCTATCGGTCCCCCCCGTGTGGTTGACGCATCCAGGACGTCTTTGGCCTCGGATCGGTGCACACGTCGTAGCACCTCGCCTACCTGCGCTGCAATGGCTTGGCGGAGGTGGGGTCGGCGGCACTTGGCGGGTTTACTCGCTTGAGGGTAAGCCGTCGGCCGAACTCGCGGCCAATCTTGTCCCTCTGCATGACTGAAACGATGGGAGCGATTTAGACGTGGATCGCGTGGCCCTCTGCAGCGAGTGCCGCCTCATGGATGACTTCCGACATCGTCGGATGGGCGTGGATGGTGGCGTGGATTTCCTCGGCGGTGAGTTCCTGATCGAGGGCTAGGCCCATTTCGGCAATGAGCTCCGTGGCATTCTCGCCGATAAGGTGCGCACCTAGCAATTCGCCATGCATCTTGCCGAACAAAAGCTTGGCAAAACCCTCGGATTCACCGGAGGCGATGGCCTTGCCGATAGCGATGAACGGGATTTTGCCGACTTTGTAGGCGACGCCAGCGGCCTTGAGTTCGCGCTCTGTCTTGCCGACGGAGGCCACCTGTGGGTGACAATAGGTGCAGCCCGGGAAGTTCTTCACCTTGCGCGGGGTGTGGCCTTGCAGATAGAGTCCCTCCACGGCCTGGACCGCCTCAAACGATGCAGTATGAGCCAACCATGGCGGGCCGGTGATATCGCCGGCGGCATAGACGCCGGGCAGCGACGTCTCATAGCGGGCACCGACTTGGATGTAGCCGCGTTCGGTGAGGGCCGGTTGCATGCCACCGGGCAAAACCGGCTGGATACCGATGGCCACGAGACAGACATCGGCGCGTATCACGCCGTTTTCCTTAGGTCCCTCGACGGTGATCTCCACGTGGTCGCCTCGTTCGGCTGCAGCGGTGATTTTGGTGTTTGTCAGGCAGCGTATGCCTTGTTTGATGAGGGATTTCTCGAGGGTTTCGCCAACCTCGTCATCTTCTACAGGTAAAATTCGAGGCAACATCTCAACCAGCGTCACCTTGGTCCCAAAGGCATTGTAAATATAGGCAAATTCCACACCGATGGCCCCGGCACCAATGATGACCAATTCCTTGGGCTGTGTGGCTAACACCATCGCCTCCTTGGAACTGATCACTGATGTCCCGTTGAAAGGTAACAACGGCAACGCACGCGACTTGCATCCGGTTGCAATGAGAATATGCTGGGTCTCCAGAATCTGGGTGCTGCCATCCGCAGTCGCAACGCTGACTTTGCCAGGTCCATCGATCGAGCCTAAACCCTTGAAGTAATCGACCTTGTTCTTTTTCAACAGAAATTCAATACCCCCAGCCAATCGTCCGGAAACCTTGCGCGAACGCCCAACCACCGCTGACCAATCGTAGGACAAACCATCGATCTTCAAGCCGAATTCCGCCGCCTTGTGCCGCAGCGTGTGGTACAACTCCGCATTCTTCAACAGGGCCTTGGTCGGAATACAGCCCCAATTCAGGCAAGTTCCGCCTGCTCGGTCCGCCTCGACGCATGCAACAGTTTTCCCGAGTTGGGCGGCGCGGATGGCGGCGACGTAGCCCGCCGGGCCACCGCCAATGACAATGAGATCGTAAGCCATAGGTAATGCGTGATGAGGTGTGCCGCGACCTTGGCGCAGGACGCGGGGCTTGTCAAAGCAGGAAAACCGAGCAGGAAAACCGAGCCTAGGGTCAGGACTCGTGATGTTCTTTGGCGGCGGGTTCTTTGGCGGCGGGTTCCTTGGATTTCACCTCAGTGGCGGCTGTTGTGATCTCGCGCTCGAAGTCTTCACGGGCTTTTTTGAACTCGCCCATGCTCTTACCAACACCGCGTGCCAGCTCGGGCAACTTCTTCGCACCAAACAGCAACATCACGATCAGCAAGATGACAATCCAATCCTGTGGCGAATTAATGAAGGCAATCTGGGTGTACATGGGCCAAAGCTAGGAGGTCGCCACCGGACACGCAACCTGTAATCCTTAAATCCGGGAAATTTTTTGTGCTGCCGGGAAGAGCCGAGCGCAACGATGACTCGCAGCTGAGGCGAGGCCTGATGACTTAGGCGGCACAGGAATGAAACAAGCAGAGGCACCGGGCATACCGCCCGATACCTCTGCACAGACAACCAAGTGCACAAAGAAAACTGTCTGGGGCAGCGGTGGCCGGGGATCCGGCCGCCGCGCCCACAGAATCATTCGGCAGCCACAACCCGCACAAACTTACGTGAGCCGTCGAGCGGGATGAGCGCTTGCTTGCGCACATAGTCTGGCAGGTCTTGGACGGCATTGTCCGAGATGGTTGCCGTGCTGACGGACCACGAGCCTTCCATCAGGGTTGTGCTTTCTTCCAGAACATAAACACCCGTGCCAGTGGCACGCTGGTTCCAGGTCAGGATCAGGCCAGATGGCGTTTTTTCCATCTGTGTAAGCGAGCCAGTGTTAGCGATGGGCGAGGTGCCAAACAGGAACTCCTGAAGGTTGGTGAATCCGTCGCCATCCGGATCGGCATTGCGGCCGCGCTGGTTGGGGTCAGTGATTTGAGCGGACCACACATCGTAGGGATTGGCCACCGGACTGGTGGTGACGGTGAGGATGCCGGATCCGGAAAACCGGCTGTCATCCTGATGGGTGGCGGTCGAGCTGGTGCTGCCGTAGGTGCCTGCGACTTGTTGGGTGGAGCCGAAGAACAAGGCGCCGACGGTTTCATTGGCAGCATCCACAATCCCGAGTTTGCCGCCGTTGATCACCAGTCTATTGGTATCGACAATAGAATCCCCGCTCACGATGAGTTCACCTTCGAGGATGGTGGTGACGCCGGTGTAGGTGTTGGTGCCTGACAGCAACATGGTTCCCGGACCGGTCTTCGTTAGCGGTGAGGCGTTGGTGGCGACGTCGCGCAGGATCGAGGAGACCGTGAGGTCGGTGGCGCTGCTGGACGTGACATCGGCCACCTGGAACACGGTTCCCGGCTGACCATTGGAGCCCAACGACGCGTTGGCATACGGTCCGGCGACGGGGGTGTGGATCTCCGCCGGCACGGTGCTAACACCGCCGACGACCAGCGTTCCGACGAATGCCAAATCGGTGCCGAAGTTGGCAGCATTGCCTCCGTTGGTGATTTCGATTTTGCCGCCATCGAGGGTAATGTTGGTCACGAACGCCGTGGTGTTGCTGCCGCCCGAAAGCGTCGAATTCTCAGTGATGCGAATCGAGAGACCGTACTGGGGAAGGATGCCCGATTGGCCGAGCGGAGCGATGCCGTCGAGCGCCAAGGTGGCACCGTTGTTGACGGTGATGACGTTGGAAGGGTCCATCAGACCGCCTGCACAGTGGCCACCGGCAGAGGTTCCTTCGCCTGCTCCCACAGCATTACCGCCCTCGAGAGCGAGGTAACCAAACCATTCGTGGTCAACCACTCCGACGGTTGTTCCGCCGGACCAGGAGTTGTTATTGCTGTTGATGCGAACGGCATTGACGCCATCGACGACGACGTGTCCCTGGCCGGAGATTTCCCGGTCAAAGCCGAGGTCGCCGTTGATCTGATGAAAATACAGAGTGCCGGCGCTGTTGACCAAGACGTTGGAGCCGAAGCCATTGTTGCCACTGGCAAAGGTGAGCTGGAGCGTGCCCTCGTTGATCGTCGTGAGGCCGTTGTAACCGTAGCCCTGAACCGCCGCGTTGATGAGCTCCTGAGTGCCAAGGCCGTTCTTGGTCAGCGACAACGAGGCCCCGTCCTGATTGCGGATGATGCCGTGGTAGCTGTGGAAGCTTCCGGTCTCCGTATTGAGCGTCAGTGAGCAAACCCCTGGATTGGTGGTGTAGCCAGGTGCCGAGGTCTCATCATTCTGAACGATCGCTATGCGGTTGCTCGATGCACTTTCCAGACCCGCAACCGTTTGATGGGTGCCTCGGAGGTTGACCTTGCCATTGACAGCACCGGGGCCGGTATGGAACTTGATGAGCGAAGTTGGACCGAATTGGTTGTCGAAGTCCATGTTCGCCCAAATGTCGAAGGTGACGTTGCCCATCGTCAGGTCACTGGGCATCGAGATGCCGCTTGGGTTGGCCAGCTCGATGGCACCTTGGTTGACAGTGATGCCTTGGGAGAAGGTGTTAGTGCCGGAGAGTTCCAGCGTGTTATTGCCCTCTTTGACGAGTCTGACACTGCCGCCCAGAGCATCAGAGATGATGGCATCGCCATCGGTGGTGTCCAAGCCGAGGATGGCGGACGGATCGAAGCCACCGGTGTTAAGTGCGACCACGTCAGCACTGGTGAAATCACCGGGACCACCCATCTGGAGGGTTAGATCGCTGAGCACAAGGATGTTAGAAGCGGTCCAGGATGCGGTATTGCCATTGTAGAGGGC
>JBAXCM010000149.1:0-9503 GCA_037141475.1 Verrucomicrobiota bacterium
CTCGAATTCGCAGGGCCGGCGAAACACATCCAGCGGGCCATCGAGACCCAAAAATCCGAATCATGACGGTTTCAGCGACGGCTCGGCGGCCTAGGCCAGGCAGAGGATCTTGAAATCATTTGATTTTCCCTGCCAGAAAGTCCTCCGGCCTGCCCTTGAGGCGGCCCTGCCCCGAGGTATTGGCCATGTAGCCTTGGTACATCGGGCGGATCTGCGGCGTATCCTCCACATTGGGGCGCAGCGTCGGTTTGGCCGGGTCACAAAACTTGAGCAAATCCGCCGGCCCGTTGTAGCCATATTCCCCGTCCCAGTTGTGTGGCGGATGCCACGACAGAAAATGCGCGAACGGTTTCGCCGCGTTTTCCTCGATGAATTTCTCGGCCTGAAGCGTCTGCACATAGGGCTCCCAGTCGCCACATGGCTGCTTTTTTCCGTCCTCGTCCCAGAAATAGGCGCGCTTATCATCGAAAAGCTCATTGCAGTTGTTCGATAGAAACCGCTGGTCGAAGCCATAGCGGAACGGCCCGGCCGGAATCGTGCGGTTGCGGTCGCCGCCGAAGAGATGCCACTTGCCGACATAGCCGCAGGGTATGCGCTACAGGCTAGAAGCCTATCCTCCTCCTAAATCAACAGGATGGGCGGAACGATCGATTTCGGAAACGGATCCTTCGTTTCAGCACACTTATGGCAAGGCTTTCTCAATCACCTCAAGCCCCACGCCAAGCGTTCCTTTGGATATGACGTCGAGCGCGGCACGGGCCCCTGTCAAATGGATCGTCGTCTGGGTGTGGCTATACGCTTCGCCGGGTTTGAGGAAGAGCGCGGGACTTGACGTTTCGAGTTCGTAGAATGGTCCTAACGCCTTGGCACCGGGTTCCGGCGGACCATCGTTGTATGAGTTCATGACGTCGCCACCGAACGGATCCACATCCTCACGCCACTGGGAATCCACATAGGGCCAGTCCTTGCTAAGGGGATTTTCCGACGGATGGATTTTCACCAATGTCAGCACGCCGGAATCCGCCTGCCAACTTCCGCCCAAGCCTTTTGAGCGTTTGGGGGAGATGCCAAGCTTGCCGCGTTCCGTGCCGTCTCCTTTGAAGAACAGGCGGGAATCGGTCAAAGTGATTCGGTTAGCAGGGATTTTTCCAAAATAATTTGTGGTAGCCTTGGCACCGAGAACACTCTCCTCGCCACTCACAAACGGAATCACGATGGTCGTGCGGGGAGTCGGTTTGTACATCCCGAGGATCCAGATCGACGGCGCGCCGGTCACCTTCGTCCACGCCGTGATGCCGGTGTTTTTGACGGTGTTACGGGTGGTGTAGGCGACTGCTTTGACACCATCAGGAAGCTTGCCGCCACAGAGTTGGGCGAGTTCCCCTTGAGGGGCAAGCGAAATGCTGCGCTCCACTTCCATGGTGAAAACCGTGCCCTTGCGGTTCGGGAGCTTGATCGACGCCCCAAAACTCGCTGACTTCCCTTGAGCCTCTCCGATAACCCGAAACGCCTCCGTGTCAATAACCGCTGGTGTCTTCCAATTCTCAAATTTTTGCTCGGCCCCGGCTGGGAAAAACAATGAAAAAGGTCCGCCTTCCGGGCCGAACCAGAGTCGTTCCTCGCCGCCGAAGACATGGATATGGCGGGCCAGTCCCTCGCGCTCGGCCTCCGGCTTGATGCCAGCGGCGATGACATCCGGATTGATCCAGCCGATGCCACCGCCATCGCTGCCGGTGGAGCTGGACGTCATCACCCGCCCTTGATAGGCTGGGGCGATGGCCACCCGGGCCTGGCCATCAGTCAGTTCGATGATGGGGGTATGTTTTCTCAGGAATGCCACATCCTCCGCATAGGTGGAGGCCGCATTGCCGATGCCGTGTGCGACCATCAGCACGGTGGGAATAATCAGGTGTCTAGGTTTCATGGTTGATCATGTCTCTGGTGCTGGCGTGCCTTGAGTGAGCCTGCCGACACATGAAATATCCGCTTCGGAAAATCATGCGCTGACCCATAATGACCATTCCCACCGGCAAATGCAACGGTTATCTTGCTTGGGACCGGCCGGACGAGTAGGGTCCACCCCACCACCGATTGATCCCTCACCAGATGAACATTCCCCATTCCTTTCACCGCCCGCTTGGCAATACCGGGCTGGTTGTCGCCCCAATTATTTTCGGGACAAGCTGCCTTGGCAACCTGTACCAAGTTGTGCCGGATCAAACGAAAATCGCCCTGGTTTCCGAAATGATCCGCCAGTGTCCTGCGCCGGTGGTGATCGACACGGCCGGTAAATATGGTGCCGGACTGGCGCTGGAGGTCATCGGTCATTCCCTCCGCAAATTGGGAGTGCCCCCACAAGACGTGATCATCAGCAATAAGCTCGGCTGGTATCGAGTGCCTCTTTCCGGCCCTGAACCGACGTTCGAGCGCGGCACCTGGGCCGGGATTGAGCATGATGCCCAACTGCGGATCAGCCATGACGGCATTCTGCAATGTTACGAGCAAGGCTGCGAACTTCTGGGCGAGGGCTACACGTCACAACTTGTCTCAGTTCACGACCCCGACGAATACCTTGCCGCAGCCACGACCCCAGCCGAACGCCAGCGCCGCTTCGAGGATGTGCTTGGTGCCTATCAGGCATTGTTTGAGCTGAAAGCACGCAATGTGGTCAAGGCGGTGGGCATCGGAGCCAAGGACTGGCGGGTCATTCGTGAGATTGCCGGGCATGTGGACCTGGACTGGGTAATGTTTGCTTGCAGTCTAACGGTGTACTCACATCCCGCGGATTTGCTTGATTTTATCAGTCATCTCCGCTCCTCAGGTGTGGGCATGATTAACTCCGCCGTTTTCAACGCGGGGTTTCTAACAGGCGGCAAGTGGTTTGACTACCGCGTGCCCGATCCGCTCAAGGAGGCACATTTATTCACATGGAGGCAGAAGTTCCTAGCCGTTTGCCAAGACTTCGGTGTCACCCCGGCTGATGCCTGTGTGCAATTCGCTCTAGCTGTGCCTGGAATTGCTGCCGTGGCACTCAATTCCGCCAGACCACTGCGCATTCAGGCAAACGTTGGGAGCACTCAAACTCGGATACCCCGGGCCTTCTGGGAGGCGATGAAATATCACGGCTTAATCCTGCCTGACTCACCTGTCTGAGGCTGCCAGCCCACTCAATCGATGCTTTTTCAGGTTGAATTTTGCGGGGTCTCGGGCACATTCGGCCCGCATGCATCAAAGGAGTCAGCCTGATTTAGCACCTCAACCCCGGGCCGGGCGATGACTTGGTTGCTCATCGACAATTCCAATACCCGCACCAAGTTTGCGCTTGGCGACGCGCATGGGCTGGGTGAGTGGCGTGGCGTGCTGGATACCGCTGAGGTTTCCCGGGGCTCCTTGGCGAGCTTGCTGGATGGCGTCGCATTCCAAGCGGCCGTCATTGCTTCTGTGGTGCCGACCAAGGGACGAGTGTTGCGGGAGTTTCTCGAAGCACGGGCGCCGGTTCACATGTTAGATCACCGCAGCCCGCTGGGCATGGCGATTGATTATCCCGATCCCAGCCAAATCGGGGCGGACCGGCTGGCCAACGCGGTGGGGGTGCGGGCCTGCCACGGTGTGCCGGCGGTGGTGATTGATTCAGGCACGGCGGTGACCTTTGATATCGTATCGGCGGCACCGGCATACTGCGGGGGAGTGATTGCGCCGGGGTTGGGTGCAATGACCCGCTATCTGGCACAGCACACCGCGTTGCTGCCGGAAATTGTATTGGTTGAACCGGCGTCGGCGATTGGCAAATCCACGGTTCACGCGATGCAGGTGGGAGCGGTGATCGGTTACCGGGGGTTGGTTAGGGAGATATTACAACGGATTTGCGCTGAGCTGCCAGGCCAACCAAGAATCATCGCCACCGGAGGCGATGCCCAACTCATCGCCAATGGCATGCCGGAAATTCACGCGGTGGACAATAACTTAACCCTCGAAGGGATACGTCAAGTTGCGATGGCCGTCTATACTGCGGCGCATCGGGAATTGTGAATGACCTTTCTCTGATCAGCCCTTTGGTTGTCCGGTAGTCGCCCAATCCCGCCAAAAACATTCCCTATTCAATCACCTCAACACCTCCTAACCATGAATCCATGTTCTCCATCACAATGTGACTGCAATCCAGGCATGGCCCGGCGCGATTTCCTCCAATTAGCGGCGCTTGTGGCTGCAGGGACGGCTTTACCCGGCATGTCGGCGATGGCGGGTCCATTCGACAAAGCGGATTTTGAGAAGTTGGTACCCTCAGATAAGAAGTTGGATCCGGACTGGATCAAGTCGCTATTTGCCCGTGGCGAGCCCACGGTTTATCGCAATGAGGAACTCGACTACATCGGCATGCCGGTGGGAGGCATTTGCGCCGGCCAGCTCTATCTCGGTGGAGACGGACGACTGTTGCTCTGGGATATTTTCAACGCACCCGTCCTGAGCGGATTCAACGAATACCGCGGACCCAATTACGCCAAGCCGCGAAAACCCACCTCGCCGATTGAACAGGGGTTCGCTATCAAGATTTTCGAAGGCGGAAAACCTGTGGTCCGCAGACTTGATAAGAGTGGCTTCCCTGGAGTCACCTTTTGCGGGCAATATCCCATCGGCACCGTCAACTACCATGACCCGGCGTGCCCTGTGGAGGTGAAGCTGGAAGCCTATTCACCTTTCATTCCGTTAAACCCCGAAGACTCGGGCCTGCCAGCAACGGTGATGGAGTATGTAATAACCAACACATCTGCTGAAGCACTCAAGGTAGAACTCGCCGGCTGGATCGAAAATGCCGTCTGTAAATTCAGCAAGCCCACGGCCGCCATCCGCCGCAACCGAGTGGCGCGAGAGAGCGATGTGCTGCGCGTGGAGTCCAGCATCCATCCGCAAGCGATCACGCAGGATAAGGACCACCCGATTCGCCCTGACGTGGTCTTCGCCGATTTCGAGGGCGACACATACGAGCCTTGGACCGTGGAAGGAACGGCGTTTGGATCACGCCCAGCCAAGATCTCCGACCTGCTTCCAACTCAATCTCCCAAGACAATCAACGCGCACGGCCATGGCCTCGCTAACAGCTTCACCTCGGCACCAAGCACCGGCGGTTCAAAAGAAAGCGCTACCGGCAAACTGACCAGCCCTGAGTTTACTATCGAACGAAATTACATCCGTTTTCTAATCGGCGGCGGCGACGACCCCAAACAGTTGGGATTGCGATTATTGATAGACGGGCAATCGGTGCGCTCGGCAACCGGACACACGGCACACCAATTGCGCGCGGACTTTTTCGACACCAGCGGGTTGATCGGGCGCAAAGCGCGGTTGGAGATATTTGATGATTCAAGCGGCGGTTGGGGGTCTATCGGCGTGGATTATATTATCTTCACCGACGTGGCAATGCCTCCGGAGGTGTTGGCGAGCGAAGCAGATTTCGGCACATTAAGCATGGCGTTGATCGCTCCTGAATCCACGGATCGTGCCAGTGCCCATGCCGGTGATGCAAGCCCGGAGGCGGTGTTCGAGGCACTGAGCGCAAGCAATGAAACAGCTGCCGAAATGGCCGTGCCGGCGAGGCTGATGGGCGCTTTGGGGCGGAGTTGGACGCTCAAGCCCGGCGAAGCGTGCAAAGCTACATTTGTGATCACGTGGCATTTTCCGCAGACGACTTACACTCCACGATTGTTCAACGATACATTTCACCTCATTGCAGACATTGATAAACTCAAACGGTATTACGCGAAAATCTTTCGCGATGCGAACGAGGTGGCAGTTTATGTAGCCAAAAACTTTGCCCGCCTCTCCAGCGAGACCAAGCTCTGGCGCAACACGTGGTATGACTCCACTTTGCCGCACTGGCTGCTGGACCGCATGCTCATGAATGTATCCGCGCTGGCCACCACCACCTGCCATCGCTTTGACAACGGCCGCTATTGGTTTTTTGAAGGCTCATACTGTTGTCAGGGAAATTGCACCAGCGTTTGGTTTTACACCCAAGGCCCGGGCCGACTTTTCCCCTCTATCGAGCAATCCATCCATGAAACGCAGCACTTTGTCGATGGCATGGGTTTTGATCCGAAAACCGGCGGCGTCTGGACCCGTGGCGAATATCGCGGCGACTTCGTATTAGACGGCCAGGCCGGCCATGTCCTGTGCTCATATCGCACTCACCAGATGTCTAGCGATTGCGCATTTCTCCAGCGAAATTGGCCAAAGATCAAGAGAATCCTGCAATGGCTCATCAACGAGGATGGCAACGCCGATGGCATCATTGACGGCAAACAATCCACCACCCTCGATACAGGCCTATGGTGGGGCGCGATGTCATGGACCAGCTCGCTCTATTTGGCTGCGTTGCGCGCTGGCGAGGAGATGGCACGAGATATGGGTGACTTGGAATTTGCCAACTCGGCACGAGCCATCGCCAATGCCGGATCCAAAAATCTGGTAGAGAGGCTTTGGAACGGGGAATACTTTATTCACAAACCCGACCCCAACCAGCCAAACAGCTTTATCATTGGCAACGGCTGTCACATTGATCAGGTGTTCGGCCAAGGCTGGGCCAATCAAGTCGCCTTGGGGCGGATTCTCCCGGAAAACCATACAAAATCCGCGCTGCGCTCGATCTGGAAATATAACTTCACACCCGATGTCGGACCATACCGGGAGATTCATAAAGCCGGCAGTTGGTATGCCATGCCGGGTGAAGCCGGCACGATCATGACGACTTGGCCGCATGGCGACAAGGTTGACCCCAAGGTGGTGGCCGGTGACATGGCGACTGGCATGGGATATCTCAACACCTGCATGGCGGGCTACGAGCATCAGGTGGCGGGACACATGATCAGCGAAGGGTTGCTGCTCGAAGGGTTAGCCGTCGAGCGTGCGATCCATGACCGCTACCACGCATCGCACCGCAATCCGTGGAACGAGGTGGAATGCGGCGACCATTACTCCCGGGGAATGGCTAGCTACGGCCTGTTGATCTCAGCAAGCGGCTTTGAATACCACGGCCCGAAAGGACATATCGGATTCGCCCCGCGCCTGACGCCGGAAGATTTCAGAGCTCCATTTACCTCTGCCGCAGGCTGGGGAACATTCTGGCAAAAACGCGACGCAGGTCACACCAAGTGCGGCATCCAATTGCGCTGGGGAAAACTCCTCTTTAAGACACTGGCGCTGGCCCTTGCCGACGCCGTTAGTGTATCATCGGTTACAGTGGCACTCGCCAACAAGCCGATCCCCGCAAATGTTAGTGTCACCGCCAAGCGCGCATGCATCACATTCGCTGAGCCAATTGAACTCACGCCGGAAACAGAATTTCGCCTCACGCTATCCTAAGCGTAACCCCATCTGCCGTCCCTCCTCGGCGGGAATTGCACAGCGGAAAATTGGGATTGCCGGGCGGCCTGCCGGGCAGCAAGCTGGGGCGCGCTGCGCAAGGCCGCCACGATGGCGGAAAATGCGCACTGACCCACCACAAATCGAACCAACTACCGGCATGTTACAAATCACGAGTCTTTTTTCCGCTGCAACCCTATGTCTGGCACTGTCCGGAGCGGCACTGGCGCAGAATTCGTCGCCCGTAGCGGTGGCTAACTTTAAATCGCCGGTCAAGCTGGCCTGCGTGGGCGACAGCATCACCCAAGGCGTGGGTGCCGCAGGCGGAATGTCTTGGCCGGATCAGATTGGCAAACTTCTGGGTGAAAAATGGAATGTGAAGAATTTCGGGGTGAGCGGCTCCACCTTGCTGCAAAGCGGCGACAAGCCTTATCAGAATCAGGCGGCGTTCAAGAATGCGATGGAGTTTGCGCCGGATGTGGTGGTGATTATTCTCGGCACGAACGACACCAAACCGCAGAATTGGAAGAACAAAGAACATTTTGTGGCCGATTACACGGATTTGGTCAATCAATTCACCGAGCTGCCTAGCAAGCCACGGGTTTACATCTGCTATCCGCCTTACATCGCCGGCAACGGCAGATTCGGCATCACCGAAGTCGGCACCAAGGAGGAAATACCGATGGTGGACCAAGTCGCCAAGGCCACCAAGGCCGGGGTGATCGATGTTCATGGAGCCCTCAGTGGCAAGGACGCGCTCATTCCGGACAAGGTCCATCCGAACACGGAAGGAGCGTCGGAAATCGCCAAAGCGGTGTTCCAGGGCCTCACAGGTGCGTTGCCCAGCACTCCGGCACCGAAGTAGGCGCCTGAAATTGCCGGGGCGGCAGCGCTGCCTCAACTAACCGCCAGAGCTCATTTGGCTTGCTGCGGTCGAGCCGGTTGGGCATCTTCACGAGCAAGCCAGCGCAAGGTGATGCAAGCACTCAATGAACAAGATTGGCCGGGACTCATCCGGCCCGGCAGCCGGGTCTTCCTCGGTGGGGGGGCATCAGTGCCCTTTGCCTTGATTGATTCCATGCTGGCGAAAGCCAGTCACTTCAAAGACATTGAAGTGGTGCATATCCACGGCTTGGGCCCCACCCCGTGGATCGACCCGCGCTATGAATCGGTGTTGCGGACGAACTCGTTTTTTCTAACTCCGGCGTTGCGAGACGCAGTGGAGCGCGGCCAAGCGGATTACACACCCTGTGCCATGTCCGACGTGCCGCTGTTGTTCCGCGATGGGGAAATGCCTCTCGATGTGGCCCTGATCCAAGTGAGTCCGGCCGATGAAAATGGCAACCACTCGCTCGGCGTGAGCGTGGATGTCGTGCAAGCGGCGCTGCGCAGTGCCCGCATCGTCATTGCCCAAATCAATCCGCGCATGCCACGCACCGGCGGGGATACGCAGGTGGCGGCCCGCGAGATCGATTACTTCATCGAGCACGAGGCCGAGTTGCCGGAAGCGGTTAGAGGCGTGCTTGATGAGCGTCATTTGAAGATTGGCCGCTATGCCGCACAACTCATCGAGGATGGATCAACACTCCAGGTGGGGCTGGGCAACAGTCCGGAGGCGGTGCTGCTAGCCCTGAAAGACCACAGCCAGCTCGGGATTCATTCCGGGGTTTTCAATGACGCGCTTATGGAGTTGGTGCGCTGCGGGGCGGCCGATCATTCGAAAAAAAATTACCGCCCGGGTAAAATCATTGCCAGCCATGTGATGGGCAGCCGCAAGCTGTACGAATTTGTCGACCGCCATCCTGACGTTGAGTTGCACCCGTCGGATTGGGTGAACGATCCGCACCGCATCGCCCGCAACCACCGCATGGTGGCTATCAACGGTGCCCGTGAGATCGATCTAACAGGACAAGTGGTGCGTGATTCCAGCGGGCACCGGTTCTATGGCGGCATCGGTGCCCTTGTGGATTTCGTCCGCGGCTCTGGCAAAAGCCGGGATGGCAGGCCGATCATTGCGTTGACGTCCACGGGCGACGTGGACAAGCGCTCACGGATTGTTGCGGGACTGGAATCAGGCAGCGGCGTGTGCACGGGGCGCGGTGACGTGCACCATGTGGTCACCGAATACGGGGTGGCCAGCCTGCACG
>JBAXCM010000150.1:0-9474 GCA_037141475.1 Verrucomicrobiota bacterium
TGCCTTGAACTTGCCTTCCAAAGGTTTGTCACCCACCTTCACCTGGCAGTCAACCACTTGGGTATTCCGGGTGTGCATTCTTGGGAGAGAGGTCTTTGGCCCAGCGCGTTTTCAACGGGCCTTCGCACAGTTTCCAGTCTTGGGCCTGGGGATCTTCATGATGAGCGTCTCATCATGCAGCACTAACCCTAAGCGGATTGCCCCGTCTAGCCAATAGGCGGATTGCTCGATGGGCCAGCTGGTGCCGTCCGGATTGGCACCGCGCCATTTGATGGGGGTGCCCTTCCAGCCATCGGCAAACACCGGATTCCATTCATCCAGATGCCCGGTGATGCCGTTGCGGACGGACACTGCCCAGTCTCGCAGCCAGCCCTGCGGTTCCACCGCACCGATGGGCAGCGGAAGAAACGCCGGAACAACCTGCGGCTCGCAGGGACGGGCATAATGCGGGCGCGGCGCGGGTTCTCCGGCCAACATGGCGGCGCATGTCAGGCACATGGAGGTCAGGAGAATGGTGATATTCATGAGTTATCTATTTTCGAAATCCAGCAGATACAGCACCACGCCCGCGTGGCAACTGTACCACCATTGGTTGTATTGGAACCCGACCACGATGCGGCTGTCAGGCTGGAGATAGTAGGTGATGTAATTAGCAGTTTGCATCGCCCGCTGACGTTGCATCTCGTCGCCAGTGGCATTGGCAAGGTCCAGCAACATTGAGGCCCAGTTCAGGCTGTGGATGCCCATGACCACATTGCACTGCAACTGCTCGCGTATGCCTTCAGCAGGCTCGAAGTCTTTGATCTTGTCCATAAAAGTCTTCTCAATCCATAAATTGAGACCTTTCGCCATTTCGATATAGCCGTTGGTGGCGGTGCGGTTGGTGAGCAGATAGCGGATCGTGTCGAGACAGTCGTAATTGGTGCGCCCATCCTTGCTGGCAGGAATATCTTCATAGAACCCGCGGAAATCCTTGGTCTTGATCGGGCCGTTCACAAGCCAGTTCCACGTCTTGTCGCGGTTGGCGCGATAGCGGTCGTTGCCGTTGAGCTTGTCGATCGACTCGAACAGCCGGACTGCGTAGATCACGCTGCTCGTGTATTCCTCAATCACCTGCTCGGTCTTGGGATCCACGCGGAATGGCCACGTGCCGTCGGGACGCTGCCGGGCAGCGAGCGTCTTTGCAATCACCTCGGCGGCCTTGAGAAAACGCTTCTCTCCTGTCGCCTCATGCAGTTGGAGGTAGGCCAGAGCCATGATGGCGGCTTTGTCCGGCATCAATCCGGACTTGTCGCGGAAACCGCCAGGCTTCTTCTCCTGGAAGGTGCTCCACGGGAAATTGCCGTAGGGCCAGTCCGCCGGCGTGCTATGGGCGATGTCCCAGTCCGCAAGTTTGACGGCTCCCGCAAGCGCCCGTTCATCCTTGGCGTAGCGCCAATAGCCGATGAACGTGCGGATCAACAGCGCGTGATGAAAGGCCGGATACGACACAAACCCGTCCACAGCTTTCGGGAAGGGCGTCCCGTCCTGCTGGAGGTTTGAGTAGTACACCCAAGGCATTTGCGTCTGGCCCTTCTCATCGAGAAGTGATTCAGGCAGCCCCTTGAACCATTTTAGGTGGTCTTTGAGCAGGAAATCCATCCCACGCCGGATTGTCACGCCATATGACTGGAGCGGGAGAAGATCTCCCTGCGCGTCCCGTTTCCGTTCGGCGACAGTCATCATCTTCTCCCAATCCACTTCCGCACGACTCATGTTGGCCGCCGCCATGACGATTAACCCTCCAATCACTCCGTATTTGCATGCTTTGTATCTTCGCATAGTTTTGAACATTTCGCTATTTACTGCCCACCTTGACCGGTATCATCGAGTTCCGAACCGGCAGGATTCCAAGATCTCAGCCCAGCGCCAGTCGCGCTTCACCCACTCGGGCAGTGAACCCTCCAGCTTGGCAAGCTTCTCACTGATCTTTTCCTTGCGCTGCGGGTCCTTGTTAGAGTCGTCCAGAAGATCCAGGAGATCCCTGCCGGACGCCGCCTCTGGCCCGAAATAGAAAGAAGCATACTCATCCATCACGGTCTCCACGCTTTTTTTCGGATTCCAGAACCAAGACAGCATCATCACGCTGGCGATATCGGTGTTCCAGCGTTCGCTGTAGGGCCAGCCGCCCTTCATCAACTCGGGAGAATAATCGTTCATCTCTGTTTGCAGCGACTTCCAGTATTCCTTGTTGACGAGCATGCCCGGGTGGTTGCCCCACATGGAAATGTCCGGGAAAACCATCAACGGCTGCTTGGCCTCGTTGTAAACTTCCCGGTCTTCAGCGGACATGCGGGCAAACCCGTGATGCGGCGCCAGGCCCACTTCGAAACCGGCGAACCACTTCGGCCGTTCCTTGGTCCAGTCGAGGCTGGCGACTAGGTTTTGCCAATCCTTGCCGCCGAACGTCGGGTGGTTAACGTGCCATGTGTCCACCCAGATTTCGGTCTTGGGTGAGATCTCGTGAATTCTGTTAGCCAGCGGCTTGGCAATGCGCCAGAAACCGCGGGTCGGCCACGGCGTGCAATCCGGACACGAGCATCCGCCCGGATCGGCCGGAAACAGGTTGAAGATGTCAATCTGGGGCAGCGCCTTGAAAACTTGTTCCTGCCAGGCGATCATCTGCTCCACACTCCCCGGTTTGTTAGGACACAGGTAGTGATCGGGGCAGCCGATGATCGGCTTGATGCGCATTTCTGTTGGCGAAGTATTGTAGGCGTCGTTCATCACCATGAGCAGGCCGGTTTTCATGCCCATGCGTTTGGCGGTCGCGTAGAGCCTGCGGTAGATATCCAGCCACGACTTCGCTTCGGGATCATCGAAGCTCTTGAACATTCCCATCTCAAACCAGAGTCCGATGCCGTTGCACCCCCACAAGGCGAACTCCTCAACGTAACGGTCCACCTGGTCCGGCTTGCCGAAGAATTCCTTGCGTGCCCACAGATACATCCCGCGGTTGGGCATCTGCGGAGTCTCCGCGATATGAAGGGAAGGCACCTCAACCCTTCTATTCTTATATCGCATTTCGCGCATCAGACGCCCGACCCCGGCCACGACACCGCTGTCACTCTGGCCTGCGACATGGATTTCCTTACTCCCCGGGTCGATTGCAATGACATATCCGTCAGCACCAAGCGCGGCGACCTCCTTGTGGGCGGCTGAGAAGGTTTTGATCTGATCATTCGACGCCACTTTGCCGATCACCAGTCGGAATGTGGCTTGGTCGCCAGGTGCGGCCAGCTCAACGCCGGCTCGATCCTTGATCCGCTCCGCAAACAATTCCGTCACACGCTTCTCTGCCGGACTCGGATTCCCGCCAAGCACAAAGGCCAGTTCGGCGTTGCCAATGGTAATAACATTACCCTTTGAATTCTTTGATATATCTTTGTCGACAGGATCAGCCACCAGCAAACCCGAGTTCAACAAACTTAATCTAACAAGCATCACTGTTGCCGGAGGAAGGCTGAGTCTCAAGGTCCTGCTTGTCCCGACAATCGACAGCGAGTCAAGAGGAGCACAGTCATGCGTCTGATCAACAATAAATCTCTCCATCTTGACATTTTCGCCAAGAGGAAAGTCCTTCAATGCGATTTGCATGTCAGCAGGCTTACCCCTGTAATTGCTCAATAACAGGCCAGCTGATTTGCCGTCATCCGCCATTCCACAGCATGCAGTCACTCCGTTACCGCCCGGTGCCCCTGCCACAGCGACGCGGTTGGAAGTCTGGAGGAACATGTTGAAAGCCTTGAAAGCATAGAACACTTTACCGGGTTCACCATATTCGTCAAACATGCTCCACGGCGAGTCATCAGCCGTGTAATAATGCGCCATGTCCAGAGGCGCATCCTGCGCCTGCATCAGGGCCGATGCCGCAAAGGCGGCCGCCTCATGATTCCGGTTTCGGTCAAACGCCGCACGAACACTCCCTGCCGGCTTATTCGGTGACCAGGCTACCTCACCAAAACCCGCAAGCATCGGCCGCCATTCGGTGCACATGCTTGCGGCATTTGTAAAACCATTCGCATCCAGAAGCGACCGCGCCTGCCGGGCCTCCCCACTCAATCCCCCTGGCGAATTCGAGTAACAGTGCCAGGAGAAGAAATCCATGGGCAGCTTCTGGTCGCGACAATAGGCCAGTAACGACTTGGCATATTGTCCGCCACAGCTGCACACCTGACCGCTGACCTTGAGCGCTGGATTGTAAGCCTTGATAGCGGTAACGGAAACGCGGTACAGGTCCAAATACTGCTGCAAAGTTCCCTGCCACATCGCACCCCCGATATCCGGTTCATTCCAGATCTCGAAGTATTTGATGCCCCACCGCTTTCCATTCGCCCACCCGTCATTGTAATGGCGAATGATATTCACGCAGATTTTGGCCCACTTCTCATAGTCTGCCGGCGGTTGCGTGTGATACCTTGTCTTGTGCTCGATACTGACTCCAAGCCGGTACACTATCTCAGCGCCCCGTTCTGCTATAGGGGCAAGATAATTATCTGTCGGCCCGAAGACATAGTTTTTCGGATCATCAGCATCAGCATGGAACAGGGGGAAAATTGACGGGATATCTACGACATTCGGATTGGGCCAGTGGCAATCGTGCAGGCGCACGCTCGAAAAAGCAGCCTCCTTGTGCCGGGCATTCATGTCTGCCGTATGATTGCCGTCAACAAACGGACCGTTGTTAACCCCGTTAAGCGGACGGATTTTTCCCGCCGACTTCGAGAAGTCAACGACCATCTCGCAAGTCGCCGCCGCAGGCTGAACTTCAGCCGCCAGCAAATTCGAACTCAACAGGCACACCCCGATCAATATTGATATTCTCATATTCATTCCTTTTTTCATTGCAAACGGTTCCTGTTTGTCGCTACTTGCTTCCGATCCGAATCTCCAGCGGCTTCCCGTCCAACTTCAGCGGCTTGGTGAACCGCACTTCGTACTCGTCCGCTTTGACGGCCTTGATCGAGCAGCGCACCTTCTTGCCGCCCTGGGTTGCCTTGACAGTCGGCTTTCCGGAGTTGCGGACCCCGAGGAATTCAAGTTCGAACGGGCGTTCAAAGGTCAGGACAAACTTCTGGTCGCAATCCGGCTCGACGCACGAGTAGTCCAGGCCGCCCCAGGTGACAACCCCCGGCAGAAACGTGTGGAGTTTGCCCTGGAAGGATGCGGGCAGGTTCGGACGGAGTGAGAGTTTCTTTCCGGGCACATCCCACCTGACCCCCTCAAGCCCCAGCAGCACGTGCCACGCGCCCGGGACACTCTGGTAGTGGTTGCCGAAGGTCGGATTGCGGTCGGCGTTGATCAGCATCGGCTGATTCCACTCCCGCTTGAGATGCGTGAAAATCACCTCGTAGAAGCATTGGGCCACCGTCATCGCCTCTTCCGTGATACCGCGCCACAAGGCCAGCGCGGTGAAGTCGCGCAACCCCTCCGCATTGGCCATCAATGCGCCGCCCGGCACGCCCGGCGCGACCAGGAAGGTCTTGCCATTGTAATGGTGGGCGAACATGTACTTCAGGTGTTGCTTCACACGTTCCCTGCTGAGCTGGCTGGGCAGCCCCAGCAAGTCGTCGCTGTGTTCCCCATAGAGTCCGTTAGAGATGAGGCTGTCCGGGATCGAGCAGCCTACCGAGTAGAACCCTTTCGGGTTCCACAGCCCCTCGATCGCCTTGGCCATCTGCTCGGAACGGGCCTGGTAGGCGTCGCGGGCAACCGTGTCGCCCGCAATCGCCGCGATTTTAGCAGCGGCCTGGAACGCCGTCCGCTGCATGTCGTTGATATACATGTTCTCTGGCACGGGACCGAAGCAGTCGTACGTTTTCGCATCGTCATAGAGGCCGTTATTGTCCCGGTCGCCGCCCAGCATGTAGGCACAGCACGTCCGGACAGTCGGCCAAAAAGCCTTCAGCCTCGCGAGATCGCCGGTCCACAGGTAATCGCGGTACAGGTCGAGGATCCATTCCGGGGTGTTATCGCCGGCATCCCACCACTCGTAGCCGCCGGCAACCGGCGTGCGGGCCTTCCGCTCGCTGCGTTTACCCGGATAGCCGTTGGGGCCGTGATCGTTCGACGTACCGGTCGCGGTGACGCACATGTCGCCAAGGTCGTGCCGGATCGCGCCATCCGGCGTCAACGCTTCGGCGAAAATCTGGAGGTTCCCCCACTCGGCCTCGGGCAGGAAAAGCAGCTCGCAGAAGGAGGGGTGGACTTGTTCGTCATACGTTCCGACAAGAGGAAAGCAATCGCCTTCCTTCTGCGCGGCCTGCCCATTTTTGAAGAAGACGCCGTTGTAGGCCATGTGGGACGTGCTGATGAGGATCTGCTTGCGCATCCATTCGGGCAGATTACTTTCGTCCCACATGCGGCGGAACCAGGCGTCCACCCCGGCGCGGATAGCCGGATACCTGAGCTGGCAGTCCCGCGCGATCGCGTCCGCACCCTGGTAGAAGTTGCTGTGATAATGTCCCAGTTCCTTGCGCGGCCAGGCTTTGCCGTCCCCGGAAACATAGACCGGGAAATCCCAGGCGAGGATGAACACGATGTGCCGCGTTGTTTTCCCGGGCACTACGATGGAAGACGCCAGCAGATTCCCGTTCGTGCCGCTGAGTTTGCCATTGATGAAATCAGAGCCCCACGTAACCTCGCCGGCACCGTCGTTGCGGATCATCCCGCAGAGCGTGCCGCCGTCGGCCCGCCTGGATTGCAGGAGAAGTCCGTTGACCTGGCCGCCCTTCTCTTTGACCGGGCTGCCGCCGTCGCACTCAGGATTGGGGACCATGCAGGCCAGCGAAACCGTCTTTTCCGAAGCGTCAGGATTAGTCATCTGGAACTCGAAGAAGAGGACCGGCAGACTGCTCATCTTGCTGTCGCCGGGGATCCAGGGCGCAAAGGCCTCCATCTTCACATCCAGCGGCATGGCCTCGTGCTTGAACTTGTACTGGCACTTGGGAAAGAGCGGCAGGTATTCCACCTTCATGCCTGCCGCACCTCCGGCAACCAGGTCGCCATTCCATTCCCCTTTGGTATCCTTAACATGGAGCTGGAACCGGTAGGGACCGCCGAACGTCGGCCCGTAAAACTTCAGGCCCAGGTCGCCCGAGCGGATCTCGCCGCCGCCGTAGGTGCCGTCGGCGTTTATATGGAGAAAGCCGGCACCGAAGCCGCCATAGTACGGGGTGTCATCCATCATGCCATAATCTCCCTTGCCCAACGTGCCCGTCGAGTGCGGCGTCTTGGCCGCTAAAGCGGCCGGGATGGAGTACAGAACTGTAACGGCAACAATGAGGCAGGCCGCTGTGCGGCGTGTGACGTGGTCTTTCATTTGGATTCTCCTGACTTCTGATTTCACTTCACCCCGAAAACCGTGACGCGCTTGAGCAAAAGCAAAACCATCACTGCGATAACTTTAATACTCATCTCTAATTTCCAATTACTGAATGCCGACGGTAAAATAGATCCGGTCTTCCGTGTACACCCTGACGCCATTAACCATGTAGTAATACGGCCCCTCGGAGTGTTCGCAAAAACCAAAGCGCTGCGTATAGGTCTGATGTTTCTTACTCAATAGCCATCCCGGCTCTTTGATGTCGAGCACCAGGTTGTGCAGCGTCGCCGCATAGTCTTCACGGAATTGAATGTTCGGCCACCAGTAGCTCATGGGACCCAAACCCCATTTGATCGGCCCTAAAACAACCTCCTTTGATTTGCCAGCCGGAATCGTCAGTGAGGTGTCAGGAATGGCCGGATAGCGCCAACTCCCAGACTTCCATGGAGAAAGCCGGCCCGATAGCACAAGTGATTTCTCGACAGTCAGGCTGTTGCGGATGGAAACAACCACGGTCAACGTGTCGTTGCTTACGGAAGGCTTGACGAAAATCCCGTCGACATGAACGGGCGGGAGAATATTCATCTTGATGTGCCGGATGATGCCATAAGAAAACTTGTCCTGTCCGAACCACCCGCATCCCACCCAGTTCTGGGAGCCCACAGGAGTGTCGATGCTGACGGGTATACTGCATGTCAGCATTGTCGGAGCCTTTTTGACAACCGTGTTTGTTTGAAACGGCGATAATTCTTTGGGCCTGCCACCGACCGGCACCATGTAGTGACGGCGGTGATAGGCTTTGACCTTCAGCGTACATTCCTTGCCCGGTACAACCGCGCTACTGATATCCACTTCAAAAGGCGTCATGGAACCGACATGCGACCCCATGAGCTTGTCATTCGCAAATACATCGGCACCGTAGTTGACTGCGCCAAACGAGATCCTGGTGACCTGACCGGCGATGATTTTGGGTACCAGAATTTTCCGCTCGTAAACGACATAATCCACCACGCCGGTCATGGTGTCGATCCGCGGTTCCTGCCAGTCGGAGTTCCATCCGCCACCAGGTGCCTTGATCGGCCGGGCTGTTCCGCCGTCGGCGCTGAGCGTCCAGCCCGCGCCACCGGAGGCCAGGTCGATTTCCGCCAGCGCGCCATGCGACTTTTCTCCCCCATCAACCGCGACGGCTGCGCCTGCCACAAGCCATGCACCTATCGTCATCAAAGCCATCGTCTTCCGCATAGAATCTCCTCTCTTGTCTCTCAACACATTCTTCGGTATGTGGATTACGGTGTTTTCCCGGGTTGAATCTTACCGTTGGCATCAATATGGACGGGGAGTATCGCGGGCCGCTCACGGAAGGGCGCCTGCGGATCGTTGCCGAAGAAGGTGGACCACCAGTTGCCTTGCGCATCCTTGAACAGCGTGTTGTGGCCGCCGTGAGGGATGGCAAGGTAGGTGTTGCCGTATGGACCGTAGATCGAGTCGGCGCTGGCTGACATGCAATCGTAATGAGTTTGTGGCGTGTCGTCCGTGTTCAATGTGGCACAGATGAGATGATAGCGACCGTCAATCTTGGTCAGGAACGCGCCTTCGTAGCCGACCTGACCCGCGTTGACTGGTTCGAGCGGACCGCCACGGGTGTTTCTTCCTGGTTTGGCGTCGATGCCGGCGGGCGTGAGAGTGCGCGGTTTCTCGGCGAGGCCGCTCATGTCGTCCTTGAGGCGTGCGATGGTGCCATTCTGCCAGACGAAATAGACTTTGCCGTCATCGTCAGCAAACAGCGACGCGTCGATCCCATCGGTCAGCGGGCCATCGGGTTTGATGTCTTCGTAGGGACCATCGGCCTTGCCGGTCTTGCTGCGGAGGAGGCCGGTGCCGCCGTAGTTGACGGAGTAAGCGAGCCAGAACGTGTTTTTGAAGTAATGAATCTCAGGTGCCCAGATGGCACGTTGTTTGCCGTTGCCTTTCTGCCAGGTGGCGTTTTTCTCGAAACTCCAGACGAGTCCCAGCGGTTCCCACGTCTTGAGGTCCTTGGATTTCCAGACGCGGATGCCGTCGTTGGTTTCCCACCACGTCGGATGACCGGTGGTGCCGGTCAGGTAATAGGT
>JBAXCM010000151.1:0-9425 GCA_037141475.1 Verrucomicrobiota bacterium
TCAAGGCAAAGCCTCCGGTCCGGTGGCCGTCAGATTGTGTTTTCATGTGGGGTTTGGGTGTTCCAAAATCAAGTGATGTAGCTATTAAGTCATTACCTCCGTCGGGATAACCCGGTGACGGTACCTGCAATTGTTCGCGAAATACAATCGAAATTCACGGCTTGGCCGGTGATTTCTAGGATTTTTTGGATTTTCCGGGGAAGCGTCGATTCTTGGCCCCAGGACTGGGTGGAAGCGGGCGGGAAGGGAGGCATTTTTCGAGTGGGTTGGGGCGGTGGACTGTCTATTGCTGAATGGTGGGGAGGGCCAGCAAGTCAGCTGAATCGCCATCTGAATACGGTGCAAGAATCTCCGGCGTGGCTTCGTAGCATGGTGCCAGTTTCACCGACCTCCCTGGAACCCCTCTCCTTTTAATGCTCCTCAAGCCACTCCAATCTCTGTGAAAAAATGGGCAATTTAGCAGACCAACCTAACCACCTCACATGATGCCGAAAACACCCCATCCCAGATTCCTCGAAATGCCAGAGATGCCGTCAATTGGTCAAACGCCTTCATCTTGCGCTTTGCGCCTGAAGTTGCTCCTTGTTAGGGTATCCCTCCTCGCCGCACTCATGCTGCCCACTGTGGCATGCGGGCAGACAGCGGTAGCCCCGGATCCTAACGGGGTATTGCGCAAGCCCATCCCCGACAAGTTGGTGGTGCTAACCTTCGACGATGCCTGCGCCAGCGGATACACCGTGGTGGCCCCAATCCTCAAGACACTCGGCTTCGGTGGCTCGTTCTATGTCTGCGACTTTGATTCGTTCAAGACCCGCAAGGATTGGTATCTGACCTGGCGGCAGATGAGGGACCTTGATAAACGGGGATTTGAAATTGGCAACCATACGGTCGGACACGCCGGAAGCTTGAGTGCATTCCAAGCGATGGAGGATGAGTTGTTTGCAAACGGCGGGCCTAGGATGACGACTGTCTGCTGGCCGCTTTATGGGGTTGCCTGGAACATCTGCCCGGATCTTTCCAAGGGCGGATACACTTTTGGCCGCGGTGGCCATGAGCGTCCCTACCGGCCAACGGTGGACAATCCTTTCGATGTGCCGTCGTTTACGATCACGGAAAGGCAGCCGATCGAGGACTTTGCTAAAAAAGCACAGCAGGCCTGCCAAGGTCGGGTCGTCGTCTATTGTTTCCATGGTGTGCCGGACATGGAGCACGGCGCAGTCGGAGTAGAGCCAGCGACCTTCAAGGTGATGATGCAGTATTTGAAGGACAACAACTACAAGGTTATCGCCATGCGCGATCTTGCCGAATATGTTGATCCGGCAAAAGCCGCGAAACTGCCGCCGCCACAAGATGTCAAACCCGAAGAGCCTTTCCTAACCAACAAGGATGACAAGCCCTGCGGTTCGCTTGCCAAGTCCGCCCCAAGTCATGTTGAAGCTGATGGGGATTCCCTTGTTCACAAGACGAATGATGTGTTGATCGCCCATGCTAGTGCTGTGAAGGCGATCAAGAGCGACAAGCCAAACGTGTTTGCTTGGAACAAGGCTGAGGCTGGCAATTGGAGTGATGGTTCCAAATGGTCGAACAATTTGTCTGATGGGTCGGCACCGGTTATGGCGGGTCAGCCGGACTATGTTATGGATTTCAATCAGCCAGGGAAATACAAGATTGTGCATGACCTTGGTGAAGGATTTTTACTCAACCGGCTCAACCTGGCTGTTGGCCAAGGAAACTCACTGACCTTGGCCGGCAAAAGCCTGAAGTTCACCGGCGCATCGCCGAGCATCAGTCAGAGTGCAGGGTTCACTTCTGACAAAATCTCAACACCGATGATCCTGGAATCTGATCTAGCAGTCAATTTGATTGCTGGCGGTGGCCGTGTCGAACTCGATGGCCCGATCTCAGGAACCGGTTGCATCATCGATAATGGTGGCAACGGCAACGCCAGCGGCGACCTAAATGGCGGGCCTAACCAGCATTACAGCACCTTGTCCATGAACTGCCCGTCCAACACCTACAGCGGTGGAACCATCATCAACGGAGGAACCCTTCGCCTTGCTGAAAACAGTGCCATGGGAACCGGGCCGGTAACTCTCAATGAGGGAGCTGGCTTTGCCCCGGGCCAAGGGAATGCCACCAACCCGTTGATCTTGAACGGAGGCACAATCGATGCCGGGAATATCGATTGGAATGCCCCTGTCACTTTGAATGGAAACACCCGCATCGCCGGGCACCAAGTAAATTTCAATCATGTCAGCGGCGGAATGACCGGGCCTGGCGGCTTTACGAAGATTGGCACATGGGCTGCCTTCGGGAGATCGAATGACGGCGGCGTTTATCTGTGGGGCAGCAACACGTACACCGGTCCGACAATTGTTCATCAGGGTGCGCTGTTTGTAAAGAAGGTGGCTGCGCTCTATCATGCGGATGCCACGCAGTGGACGGCGGCTAAGATCCATGTTCATCCCTCGGCATCGCTGGTGGTTAGCGTCGGCGGTGCGGGCGAGTTTTCTGGAGCGCAGATCGGCACACTGCTCGCGAATCTTGTTGCCGGAGTTGACCACAACGGACTCATGGCCGGTTCGGTGCTCTGTCTTGACACATCAAATGCCAAGGAACCGGTCACAGTCTCGGCCAATATTGTGGATTCAAAAGGACCCGGAGGCGGTGCCTTCGTTATGAAAAAATTTGGGGCAGGCACACTGCAGCTTTCAGGCAAGAATACCTATACAGGTCAGACCATCCTTGAGAGTGGCGGGTTAAGCATTTCGTCTCTCAACAGTTTCACGAAGGGAATGGGCATGGCCAGCAGCAGTTTGGGCGCGCCGACAGATATTGAGAGCGGTGAGATTGTCATGGGGGTGGCTGAGAAGGATGGCGACTGCGCGCTTATCTATACCGGCACCGGCGAATCCTCCGACCGTGTCATCAATCTCGCGGGAAGAATATCCAGCATGACGTTCGACCAATCTGGAAAGGGCCTCCTCAAACTCACAAGTGACATACTAATTTCCGGTTATGGATCTAACAAAATAGTCGTGCTCACAGGTGACACTGCCGGCACCGGTGAATTCGCCGGTAATATCGCCAACCCGCACGACCGCGCAGGCAAGGCAACCACTTCACTAACGAAATCAGGCAAGGGCACATGGGTGCTTTCCGGCATCAACACCTACACCGGGGCGACAACTGTGAAGCAGGGTGCGCTGTCGTTGATCAATGCCCACAGTCTGAGTGCCAAGACAGAGGTGAGCATTTCTGATGGTGCGATGCTGGAGCTGGGTTTCAAAGGGGAGATGCCTGTCAGCAAGCTCTATCTCGATGGAAAGCTGCAGCCGGCTGGCATGTATAGCGTGTCGAACGCTCCCAAGCTCATCAAGGGAGCAGGGATTCTTCGAGTTCAGTAACTGGTCTGGCATTCATCAGGAACTAACCAACCAGCACAATTTCGATACATCCACGCCGCGACAAAAATACCATGAACCATCAGCTCGGAAAGAAATTATTGATCATGCCAAATAAACCAGTAGGACTGCTTTTTCTCGCCACCCTTGCGCTGCCAGTCATTGCCTGGGCGCAACCAGAGGCTGTTCCCGATCCTAACGGAGTTCTGCGTAAGCCCATCCCGGACAAGTTAGTGGTGCTGACCTTCGACGACGCCTGCGCCAGCGGTTACACGGTGGCGGCACCGATTCTCAAGCCACTTGGATTTGGCGGCTCGTTCTATGTCTGCGACTTCGACTCATTCAAGACGCGCAAGGATTGGTATCTGACGTGGCGGCAGATGAAGGCCCTCAACGACGAGGGCTTTGAAGTCGGCAACCACACGGTGGGCCACGGCGGAAGTTTGGAAGGCTTTGTGGCCATGGATAACGAGCTGTTTGCCAATCACGGACCCAAGATGACCACCGTCTGTTGGCCACTCTATATGGTCAACTGGAATATCTGTCAGGATCTGGCAAAGAACGGCTACACCTTCGGTCGCGGTGGCCATGAGTGCCCATACCGGCCGACGCTGGACAATCCGTTTGATGTGCCGTCGTACACGATGAACGAGGGCGTCACGATGGAGGCTTTCATCAAAATCGTGCGACGGGCCGTTAACGGGAAAATTGTTGTGCTCACTTACCATGGGGTGCCGGACGGGGAGCACCAAAATGTTTCGGTCAAGCCTGAGACATTTCAGGTAATGATGCAGTATTTGAAGGACAATCATTACGAGGCCATTGCAATGCGTGACCTGACCAGGTATATCGATCCGGCAAAAGCCGCCAAGCTGCCGCAAAAGTCGGGTGAGTTCAAAGAGCCGGAGCCCATCACGTTGGCCACCGAGGACAAACCCTATCTGGCACCGCCCGCCAAGGACATACAGGAGTTCAACTTCCCCAACCTGCCGTCGGCGGCAATTTCAAAAACAAACATCAACGTGACCGTGCCCTATGCCACCGATGTGACATCGCTCATGCCTAATATCAAAGTGTCGGACGGTGCCACTGTGACACCTGCCTCAGGGACCAAATGCGATTTTTCCAAACCGCAAATATATACGGTCACCAGTCGGGACGGTTCCAAGAAAACCTACACGGTGACCGTGGTTAGGACTGTCATCAATGCGGCCAAAGACATGCTGGGCTTCGCGCTGGAGGGGGACCTCTCCACCGCCATTTCAAAAAATCGCATCGGCATTTGTGTGCCGAGCCACACGAACGTGACGGCATTGGCTCCCACCTTCACGCTGCCACCTTTCGCCACGGCGGTTCCCGCGTCCGGCACGGCCCGGGATTTCACCAAACCGCAGACCTACACCATCACCGCCCAGGATGGGTCATCCCAGACGATTATCGTGGCAGTGGTCAAGAGCGACAAGCCGAACGCATTCACCTGGAGCAAGGCCGGGAATGCCAATTGGAGTGATGCCACAAAGTGGTCGGCCAATCCAAGCGGCGGGGCGGTGCCAGCCGTTTCCGGGCAGGCGGACTATATCCTCAACTTCGCCCAAACCGGTGCCTGTACCCTGAAAAATGATTTGCAGGCGGGATTCGTGCTCAACCAGCTCGTTCTGGGAGATCATTGCGGGGGAATGGTCCTGGAAGGCAACGGCTTGACGTTCAGCAAATCGGCAGCTAACAGTATTCCGCCGGTGATCCGTGCAGGCAAGTGCTCACGGGTTGACATGAACGTGCCCGTCATCCTTCAGGACGATCTTCAGGTGAATACGTCACCTGACAGGGACCCCAATTGCTTCATCAGTTTCAATGAGGTGATCTCCGGCCAGCACGCCCTCATGCTTAACAGTTCGGGGGATTCCAACGTCGCAGGGATCAACTTTCATGATGTGCACTTTGGCATCCTACAACTCAACAACAGCAATACCTACACCGGCGGCACCCTCATCAGCGGTGGCAAAATCATTGTGAGGAAGCCGGATGGCTTGGGATCAGGCCCGGTGACCCTGGATAATTTCGGCACATTGTCAACGGAGAGCACGCTTGCCAACCCACTGGTGATCAATCATGGCACGCTGTTTCATTGTTCCCTGAGCAGTCCGGTGAAATTGAACGGAATTGCCACTTTCATCAGTGATTGCGATATTGCCGGCGGCATGAGCGGCACCGGCGGCTTTACCCTGCTTGGTACTAACGGAACATACCTCAGCATGGTGCCCGGCGGCACCGTGACCCTCCATGGTGCCAACACTTATACCGGACCGACCACGGTGTTTCCTGGCACGCTGATTATCAAGAAGGCGGCGGGCCTTTACCACGCTGATCCGGCGAAGTGGACGCCCACCAACATCACCATCCACAAGGCGGCGACGCTGCGTCTCAATGTCGGTGGCCCGGATGAATTCACCGGCGAGCACGTAGGCAAACTTGTTGGAAATCTTACCGGTTCGATCTCTGACAATGGCTTGATGGGTGGTGCGGTTTTGTGCTTGGACACGTCCAATGCCAAAAATCCGGTGGTAGTCTCCGCTATCATAACGGATGCAAAAGGTCCGGGTGGCGGCCCATTTCTAATCAAGAAGTGCGGTCCTGGCACGATCCGGCTTGCAGGCAACAACACCTACACAGGCCAGACGGTTCTTGAGAGCGGCACGCTGAGTGTATCTTCCTTCAACAGCTTCACTAAAGGGCATGGCAAGACTAGCAGCAGCCTCGGCGCGCCGACAGATATTGAGAGCGGCGAGATTGTCATCGGGGAGGAAGGCAAGGATAGCGACTGCGCCCTGATATATACAGGCACCGGCGAATCCACCGACCGCGTGATGAACCTTGCCGGAAAAAGGGCCACCGTGACATTCAATCAATCGGGCAGCGGCCTGCTCAAACTCACCAGCGACTTGCTCATCTCCGGCTATGGGGCTGATAAAACGATCGCGCTCACTGGCGACACCGCAGGCAGCGGCGAAATCGCCGGTGCCATCGCCAATCCTTATGACCGGGCGGATAAGGCAATTACCTCCGTCGTCAAATCCGGTGCGGGCATCTGGGTCCTATCCGGTACCCATACTTACACCGGGCCGACAACGGTGAAGCAGGGCACGCTATCGATTGCGAGCTCGAAAAGTCTCGGCGACAAGACCGATGTGTATATTTCCGAAGGTGCCATGCTGGAGCTGGGCTTTAAAGGTGAAATGCATGTCAGCAAACTCTATCTCGACGGCAAGTTACAGCCTGTCGGCACGTATAACGCTGGAACATCTCCCAAGTTCATTAAGGGAGCAGGGATTCTCTCAGTTCGTCAATAGATCCCTACGAGTCAAGCCTCGCAAATAATAGTACGATTTATTTATGCACACACATCCTATTAAGACGCTCCTCCTCACCGCCCTCGCGCTGCCGTCCCTCGCCTGTGCCCAGCCCGCTGTCGCGCCCGACCCTGGCGGAATTCTTCGCAAGCCCATCCCCGATAAGTTGGTTGTCCTAACGTTCGACGATGCCTGCGCCAGTGGTTATACCGTGGTGGCACCGATCCTGAAACCGCTGGGATTCAATGCCTCGTTCTATGTCTGCGACTTTGATTCATTCAAAACACGCAAAGATTGGTATATGACCTGGCGGCAGATGATCGAGTTGGATCGCCAGGGCTTTGAAATTGGCAACCACACCGTGGGCCATGGCGGTGGAATGGACAATTACCTGGCCATGGAGGATGAGTTGTTTGCGAATAACGGTCCCAAAATGACGACCGTCTGCTGGCCGCTCTATGGAGTGGTCTGGAATATTTGTCCGGATCTCGGCAAGCTGGGCTATACCTTTGGCCGGGGTGGCCATGAGCGTCCCTACCGGCCGACGGTGGACAGTCCATTTGATGTGCCCTCGTTTACGATCACGGAAAGTCAACCGATCGAGGAGTTCGTTAAAAAAGCGAAGCAGGCCTGCCAGGGCCGGGTTGTCGTCTATTGCTTCCACGGTGTGCCCGACATGGAGCATGGATCTGTTGGCGTTGAGCCTGCGACCTTCAAGGTGATGATGCAGTATCTGAAGGACAACAACTACAAGTGCATCGCCATGCGCGACCTGGCCGAATATATGGATCCGGCAAAAGCCGCCAAGCTGCCGCCCCCGGCGAATGAGGTCAAGGCCGAAGAGCCGTTCCTAACCAACAAGGACGACAAACCCTGCGGAGTGGTCGTCAAGGCAGTTAAGCCCGATCCCGAGCTGGAGAAAAAGCATGAGCCCGCAAAGGCGTCGCCCACCAAAGCCCCTGCGGTGAAGGCGGTCAGCAGCGACAAGGCCAATGTATTTACCTGGAGCAAGGCGGAAGCTGGCAATTGGAGTGATGGCTCCAAATGGACAAATAATCTATCCAACGGATCCGCGCCGGTTGCGGCAGGTCAACCGGACTATGTCCTTAACTTTGAGCAACCCGGAAAGTATGATGTTACGCAAGACTTGGGGGAAGGGTTCCAGCTCAACCAGCTCAATCTGCGCGTGGGCCAGGGGAACTCCTTGAAGTTGAATGGCAAAGGCATCACGTTTGCCGGTGCAGCACCGAGCATCAATCAGAATTCAATATACACGGATGACAGGATTAACCTGCCCATCAATCTGACGTCAAATGTCACGGTCAATTCTTATAATCTCAGTGACGTGCACCCTGCCGCCCGGCTCGTCATCGCAGGCTTGATCTCCGGGACTGGCGGACTGATCGTCAACGACGGCAAGCCCCTGCATATCATCAATTCGGCTAACACTTACAGCGGCGGAACCATCATCAATGGCGGCACGCTTGCCATGGATGGCTGGTCGAATGGTCAACCGGGGACGCTGGGAACCGGACCGGTAACCCTGAATGATGGTGCTACCCTCGCGCCCTGTGGCGGGATATGCACCAACCCCCTGATTTTGAACGGTGGCACGATCGAGGGCAACTTCACTTGGAATGGGCCCATCACCTTGAACGGCATTGCTGAGATAGCCGGGTATAATTTGAATCTGAATAACATCAGCGGCGGCATCAGCGGACCGGGCGGGCTTACGGAGCTCGGTATTCAGGGCAACTTCGGCAGGAATAACTTTGGCACGGTGTACCTATGGGGAGTCAATACCTACACGGGTCCCACCACGGTTCGCATGGCCAAGCTGTTCATTAAGAAAGCCGCGTCGCTTTACAATGCTGACATCGCTCAATGGACCCCTGCGAAAATCAGCGTTCACCCCGGGGCCACGCTGGTGCTCAGCGCCGGCGCTGCGGGTGAGTTCAGCGGAGAACAAGTCGGCACGTTGCTCAACAAACTTACCGCAGCGGTCAAAAACAACGGCTTGATGGCCGGTTCGATTTTATGTCTGGATACCGCAAATCCCAAGGATGTTGTCGCGGTTTCGGCCAGCATCTCCGATTCAAAAGGTCTAGGCGGCGGCGCGTTCCTCATCAAGAAGTGCGGGGCTGGAACCTTGCAGATGTCTGGCAAAAATACATATACGGGTCAGACGATTCTTGAGAGCGGCGCCTTGAGTATCGCGTCATTCAACAGCATTACCAGTGGCAAGAAGGCGGCCAGCAGCAGCTTGGGTTCGCCGCTTGACATTGAGACAGGCGAGATTGTCATCGGAGAGGAAGGCAAGGAGGGGGAGGGGACTCTTATCTATACTGGCACAGGCGAAACCACCGACCGTGTGATCAATCTTGCGGGCAAAAAATCAACCGCCTCCTTTGACCAATCCGGCAGCGGCCTGCTCAAGCTGACTAGCACATTTGTGATCTCCGGCTACGGAGCCGACAAGACGATTGTGCTCAAGGGGGATACGGCCGGTGCCGGTGAAATCGCCGGCAGTCTGTTCAATCCGTATGACCGAGCCGACAAAGCCACCACCGCAGTGACGAAATCCGGGACCGGCACTTGGACGCTCTCCGGCGTGAACAGCTACAGCGGCAAGACGACTGTGGTCACGGGCCCTGCCGCCACGCCGCTGGTCGTC
>JBAXCM010000152.1:0-9407 GCA_037141475.1 Verrucomicrobiota bacterium
GAGTTCAGGAGCCAACGACACGACGCACACCTTGGCGATCTGGTCGATGGCCCGCAGTTCGCCAAAATTAGGCGGACGGACAAATTGCGGGTTTTGGGCACCGGCATTTTTTCGATTGATAAACGGCCCCTCGACATGCAGGCCCGGGGTTTTACAAAAAGCCGGCTTGGCGAAATACTCAGCGCAGGCGGCAGCCACCTGTTCGAGGCGGTCCTGCGGCTGGGTCAGAGTGGTAGGCAGCCAGGTGGTCACCCCCTCCTGCAACTTGCGTTTGGCGATGTGGCGGATCGCCTCCAGCGAGCCATCGCAGACGTCATGATGATCAGCGCCGTGGGAGTGGATGTCGATGAAGCCGGGCATTGATATGCGGCCAGCGGCATGGATGACCTTATCGACCGCGGGTGGCGGGTCGCCGGGTGGCAACAGGGCGAGGATTTTCCCATTTTCGAGGAGGATCGAGCCACCATCGATTTCGAGGTCCGGAGACACAATTCTAGTGTTTTCAATCAGCGTTTTCATAAGCCAGCAGACAAAAGTTACGCCTGAGGATGAACCAAGCATTGGTTGCTGACAAGACAGTTCGGCAATTTTTGCGGATTCAGCCGTCGTCGGCGGCTTGGTTGAGCAAAGTGCCAATTTTCTGATAGGAAGTGCTGAAGGCGTTGAATTCCGTGCGCCAAGGGACGGCAAACGATTTGGGATCTACGGAACGGCCACGGGTTGCGTGGGCCAGACTGCGCAGGGTGACGAGCAATTCGTGCCCCTGAGTGAGCAAATCGCGGTCGCGTATTTCGGTGTAGCGCTCGAGGTGATCGACATCCCGGAGGCACGCCTCGTAAGTATCATTGAGGGCTTTCGTTTTGAGGGATTCCACCGGACGGGCTGAGATCCAAGCCGTGGCCCGAAAGACACGGCGCAATTCATCGGCGAGGATATGGCGTGGCAACAAGGCGGGCCGCTTGCCCGATCCCTGGAGGAGCAGCATGCGGGCGGAGGCATGAAACGAGGCCTCGTGAGCCACCTCGTCGAGACGCAGACGGACAAAGCGGTTAGCGGCATACTCGGTGAGGCGTTGATTGCCGAGTTTAGAGCGGATCTCGAGGAAATTGGTGGATATTTTGGCCAATTCAGGCTCAGGATTTTTGGCGCTGCGTTCGATGAGGTCGTGGAGATTGGCAGCGAGGAGCACTTCATAACTGAAGAAAAATCCAGGTTGTTCGAGGGTGAGAATCGAGGGCAGATATTTAGCTGCCTCCATTGGCAGGACCAGGCGGCCACCGGCGGCATCGGGGAGGCAGCGGAGTTTGTCCCAAAAGAGCGGCGGCAATTTTAGCGATCCATCCGCCTGAACCTCGCCAATGACGGTAGCGCTGGGTTCGCAGCCGCTGACGGCAGCGTTCATCAGCAGGGCGGCCGCAGCCGAAATGGCAGCGTGATTCCGGTCGATAAGGTAGTCCACATCATCGCCACAGGTCAGCCCGACCGACACCCCGGCCGGCAACTGGCCGCATTCCTTGGTTAGCGCCGTGACAAGAGTGGAACTCGTCTGTTTGAACGGGCTCCAATCCGATGCTGCGGGTGTTTTTGGAGAATCTCCTGCGGGTGCCTTCTGAAAATCCAACGAGCACGACAGCGCCTCACTCTTGGCATTGCCGTCTTTCAATTTGGCCTTCATGTGAATTGGCAGCACCCGCATGAGCGTCGAGTTACTGGTCTTGTCAAAGGTCCACAGTGGCGTGCTAACCGTCGCTGTCGCCAGCACGATCGGGGACTTGGCAGCAGACGGCTTTTCCGGAACGCTCACATGGTCGGCATCTGGCGTCACATTCTTGACGGGCACGGCGCTCTTCCGAAATGCCTCAAGGGACTCAACCCAGCCGCTCCAAGCGCCTTGTTCTCCCTGCTTGCGTCTGGCCTCAGCTCCTGGATGTTTCGGCTCAGCGACGACTAACACGTCGCTCAGGCAAGCGGCCAGCGCTTGGGAATCGGCACCGGCCGTTGCCAGCCAATCGAGAAGCTGCCAAGCATGGCTGCGCGCCGCCTCCAACTGCTTTGTGTCGCTCTTGGGTTTGGGCTCACTTTTGGCAAAGGTTTCCAGCAACCTGCGGGCATCCGCATAGCCCGGCTGCAAGGCGAGGGCGAGGGCGAGCATTTGGGCGCATACGCGTCGGTCTGCCGGGGTTTCGCCGCCCTGGGCTTGTGCCAGCACACACAAGTGATTGGACAGCGCCAGCATGGTGTCCGCATCCAACGACAGCCGGTCGCGCCGAAATACCAGCGGTGCCTCCGCTGGAACCGCAAACGAACCCGCCTGCAACGGGGACGCCGCCAACAGTGCGGCGAAAATCCCAAGGAGGCTTGATGCATTTGGCAGCTTCATCGTTGCGCCTAGTATGAAATCAATCGGCCGGGTTTCAAGCCAGGATTGCGGATTTCTCACTCATGCGGCATGCTCAAGCCATGCCCAGCCCCCCACCCCAGATTGAAACCCGCGAGGAGGTGATGTTTTTCGACACCGATTGCGGTGGTGTCGTCCACAACCTCGCCTACCTACGCATGATCGAAACCTGCCGCACCCGCCTTGCCGCCCTCATGGGCCTCGACCTGCGGGGCATGGCCCGGACTGCCGAATTCCCGGTGCTCACCCGCACCGAGATTGACTACAAGCGCCCGGCCCAGCTGGGCGATTGGCTACTCATCCGCGGTCGCCTTGACGCCATCTCCCGCGCTCGTTTCTGGTGCACCTTTGAAATCATCCGCGAAGCCGACAGTCTCACACTCGTCACGGCCCGCCAAGGTCTTGCTCTGGTCAAAATGCCTCAAGGAAAGCCGCTGCGTCTGCCCTCCGCTTGGTCCGAACTCTGGGACCTCTGACACTCCGTCTGCCACCAACGAGGAAGCCCGGATTTTTTCGAACTGGACGTCAGCAACGCAATGGCTGTGCGGGCGCTCAGCCGCGGCGGATTTCCGAGCCCTTGAAGCGGATATTGATGCGATAGACCTTTTTGACGCGACAAGAAATTTTACCCGTAGCCAGATCCATCTGCTCGGGTATTTCGATGAAATGAACATCGACCACGGCGTGGTAGCCACGCTCTGAGAAGATATCGATCAACATGCCGAGGGCGGCTGGCTCACCCAACAATAGGTCCTCGCTATTGATGTTGGCATGGCCAGAGATGGCATGCAGTTTGATGACTGGCAACAGGGTGTTTTCGATAAATCCGACCACGCGCTGAAAAAGTGCTGGCGAATTGAGTTCATAACCATCGAGGCGTTTGACGAGCTCCTGTCGGGCGTGAACGATGATATCGCTGGCCACCGGCAGGGTACGCAGGCGGTCGAACGTGAGAGGGTCGAGTTCAAGTGAGCTTTGATATTCGAGTTCCTTGAGGATGTTTTGCTCAACTTCGGCGATTGGGCCCTGAGCATTGATCAGGTGGTAATGAAAGACATCTTTGAGGGACAATAGCGCGTCCCACGTCTGTTCCTTGAACACCCGGTAGCGGTGCCCGGCCAAGCGCTCATCAAAGTCGGTTGGGCGCTTCTCCATCAACTCCCCGTGTTGCGTTCGAAGCACCTCCGCATTGTGCGCCTTGGTCTCACGCCCACGTTTGAGCTGGCGTGTGATGCTCTCGCGTTCGTTGACAAAGAGCACAATAATCTGCACCACCGGTTGCCGGAAATGAGTGGCCAGCGATGTGCCGTAGTGCTCACGCCACAACTGCGTCATTTTTTCATAAAACATCTTGAGGCACTCGACCTGCACAGTGGTGCGCGGAAAGCCATCGAGGATCGCCCCGTCACGGTGCTCCGGCTTGAGCAGTTCGTGAAGCAGTACGGAGAGCACCTCGCGGTCGCCGATCATTCCGCCGGTGTCCTTGACGGCTTTCATGGCGGGCGAGTCCAACAGGGAACTCATGACAACGGGTGCGCTGGTGAGCCCGCGGGTTTTGGAAATAAACGCGGTGTTAGTGCCCTTGCCGGAGCCGGGTGCACCTCCGAGAAGGATGATTTCCTTGGGAAAACGCAAGTTTTCTCGGCCGTATCGCTCCTCCAGATCCTCCCAAATCGGGTCGAAGATGATTCGCGCGTCTTTGATTTCTAAATCCGCGCTCGGGGTAAAGGTGGCTTGAGACTCGCTCATAGGGGGACGGCGAAAGTGACTCTTGCCAGTCCATGCCGCAAGCTGAAAATTTCCAGAAGCCACCGCCCGCCCGGGGAGGTGGGAACCGGGTATTGCCTGTCGGCAGATGGCAATAGTGGTCTAGAATGCTCCCCGGAGGTGCCTTGTAGCCGCGTTTCTGCTTTAAGACCTATCACTGAACTCCGACCCATCCTCCTGTCAACTTGCCAGCATGAAACAAGCGGGGCGGCTGACCAGCGTCAACCGCCCCGCCGTTTCCAGAGAAAACCAGAAACTCCGGAAATTCCATTTACTGCGCGGCAACACGAACGAAGCATTTGTCACCTGACGGTGGCGAGGTGAGCGTGACCTCGACGGTGACCACTCCATCAACGTTAGGCGTGCCGACATTCTCGGTCACGGCGGCCGGACCAGTCCATGTCTGCAGGTCGGTGGAGGTCCACACGGTGTAAGCCAACCCACTTGTTGATAGGCGGGTGTAACTGAACGTGTGACTCGCCTTGTCGAGGGGCGCAATGATCGGGTTGGCCGAGGCCGCGAGAACAGGATTGAGGCCGAATGCAAATTCTTGGAAGTTGCTCAGTCCATCTCCGTCCGGATCGGCGTCAGGCAACTTCTGCGCGTCGCTGAGAGGCGGCGAGTTGAATGCCGGGCTGTTGATCCAAGCCCCAAACAGATCTGCCGGCTGGGTTTTAAAGGTGACCGCGATGGTGTGGCCACTGGCAGTGACATGGGTGAATGTATAACTTGGGCCGGCCGCCAGCGGGGTACCACCGTCGATGGTCACTTGATCGGGCACAAAGCCTGCCGCTGCTGTAAAGTTATACGTTTGGTCGGTGCCATCGGCTACAAGCGTGATACCCGCCGGGTTGATTGTCCCGTTGGCACCGGCGCTGGCGGTGATATCATGACTGATAGGGATACCAAAGGTGCCTCCGAGTTCGACCTCAAAGGAATTGCGCTCGGGCTCGCCCAGTGCCGTTTTCCACAGGAATGCGGCTCCGATGTTGCCGTTGAAGGTGGACCAGCCATCCCATGCATTGCGTCCCACACTGATGCTCTTGGCATTGCCACTGAGCCCCGATTGTTGGATCGTCGAATAGTCCACACCCGATGAGGCTGTCCATTTCTGAACCCCGTTGGCAAAGAGCCCCATCGTGCCGTTCTGCTGCACCACCAAACTGAGAATGGTTTTTTGACCGTTCGGGATCACATACCCGGTGTTGTGTGAACTGTAACCTCTCCAAGTCACGAATACCGTGCCTTCCGCAACCCCCTGGGTATTGCCATGGGCCACGGCCAGATATAGCTCGCTGTAAAACATATCAATGACTTCTCCTCGGGACTCACCAGTCAAGGCCCCCGTGTACGTCGGCTGAATCACCGCAGTGGCCGTGATCCCCGAGGCCGGAATCGCGGCGTTGTAGGTGCCAACCGTGTACCCGTCATTGGTGCTGTAGGTGTTTTTCTCCCATTGCTGGGCATCGACTGTCGTGAGCGACGGGGTTCCCATGCGGGCGGCGGTCGGGCCCATGGGATGCTCCAGCGGCCACGCGTTGGTGGTGGCTCCGTTGGCGACGAGGTCGCTGCCATAAAGTGCGAAGAGCAGGTTGTTCATCTGCGGGATATTCTTGCCGCTGGCATTCAGGGCGATAGTCGGGCCTGCTAGCGGCGCGCTGTTGACTGTGACCGTAGCGTCGGCAGAGGTGGTGTAACCGGTAGCGGAAGCACAGATATTCCAAGCGCCGTTGAACAAGTTGGCAGTGTAGTAGCCGGAGCCATCCGTCGTTAGGACGAGTGCCGGATTGGCCGATGCGTTGGCAGTGGTCGATGCATAAACCGTGGCGCCCGCAATCGGCGTCCCATCGCTGGACTTCGTCACCTGCCCAGACACGGCAAACAGCGGTTTGGCGGTAAAGGCGACGTCTATCGTGTGTGACCCAGCCAGATTGCTAAAGGTGTAGGTGCCGCTGCTGACTGCCGCCGGATTGTTAGCGCCATCGATCAGGACGCTGGCGATGCTATAGCCAAAGTTGGCCGTGATGGTGTAGGCTTGGCTCTGCGCCTCATACTTGGTGGTCACCCCGGGCGGTGTGATGGAACCGCCGCTGCCGGCCGTGGCGCTGATCGTGTACTGAGCCAGCGCAGCGAAATTTGCGGTGATGGCGTGGGAATCGGTGAGGTGGGTGAAAGTATAGGACGTGACGACACCTTGGGAAACGCCGTCGACCACCACATCGGTGATTTTGTAGCCGGTGCCCGGGCTAACCGCAAATGTCTGATTGGCTCCGCCGCTCACGACAACGCCGCCGCTCGGGCTGATCGTGCCGCCGCTGCTGGCCGTGGCGGTGATCGTCTGGCTGGGGATATGAATGAAGCTAGCAGCGATGCTGTGGTTGGCAGTCACATTGGTGAACGCATAACTCGTCACGGCGCCAACCGAAGATCCGTCCACCAGCACATCACTGATGTAATCGAACGAATCCGGAGTGATCGTGAATGACTGACTGTTGCCAGACACCACCGCGATATCCCCCAGCGGGCTGATCGCTCCACCGCTTCCGGCTGACGCCGAGATTGTGTAGGACGTGGCAACTTGGTAATGCAGCAGCACCTGCTTATTAATGTGATCGGTCACCACGCTATAAAATGCCGCGTTGGCCGGCTGGGTTCCCACCCATGTCGGTGCGGGATTGAAGTCGCCGGTGATTCCGGAGGCTCCAGCGATGCTCATGAGCACATAGTCCGCCGATTGATCCAGATTGGCCGGGCTGGCCGGGCCGGCAATTTTCACGACGTTGCTGTTGAGCGTCAAATTGCCGCCTACCAACAATTTATCATTGGCCCCGACGGCACTGGTGGTTAGATTGAAGAAGGCACTCGCGCCGCTTTCCGCCGTGACCGATCCGGCAATGCTGCCGGTGCCACCCAGGCTGGCACCATACTTCACACTCACGTCGCCGCTGCCGGTGCCGGACCCGCTGGCGTTGCTCACCAGCAAAGTGCCGGCCTGGACCGTCGTGGTACCGACATAGGTGCTTGCGCCCTTGAGCGTTAGAGTGCCGCTGCCCAACTTGGTCAGACCACCGGTGTAGGAGGAATTTGCGGCTAATAGTGGCGTGCCTGGAGTGATGCCAACTCCTTGGGAAAAGTCCAACACCACGGTGGGTGGGACCGTGTAATCGGTTCCTGGGTTGGTGATGGTGATGCCGGTGAAGGCACCGGTGAGAGGATTAATTTCTGCCGTGGCAGTCGCGCCGGTGCCTGTCGTGTCACCTGCGCCACGGGTAATTCGCACCGCAGGCGCGACGAAATACCCGGTGGTCACTGTGCCCGAATATGGAATACTTCCCACGCCGGATCCGCTGGGTGCCAACAACGGCTGATTGATCGTGACCGCCTTGCTTCCGGTGTCGATAGATCCCCCTTCATAGATATAGGCTTTGCCATCGTTTGCGGCGGTGTTGGCCAGCTTGATGAAATCAGCCGCCTGCGCGGTGGTCGCCGCAGCGTTGACCGCCAAGGTGCCGCCGTGGAAATCCAGCCGGGCCTGGGCACCGACACCGGTGCCATTTCCGCCCAAAACCTGGTTAGCGGTTAGAGTGCCACCTGCCAGGTTATAGGTGCCCTGCAGATTGAGGGTACCGAGCGTGGTATTGAGCACCTGGTTGTAGGACGCCAGGGTGACGGTGCCGTTGATGGTGACGGTGCCGCCAGTCTGGTTCACTGTGGCCAGCGACACGCTGGCATTGTTTTGGTTTTGGCTCACACCGACTTGCATTGAAGTGCCCGTCAGGGAAGCTGTGTCGGACACCTTGATGATTCCATACTGGTTAGCGCCGCCATTGGTGGTGTTGATATTGATCGCGCCGAAGGTGGCGCTTGCGGTGTCCTTGACAGCCGTTAGAGTATTGCAGGAGTTCGCATTGGACATATCGAGGGTGCGTCCGCTGCCGTTGTAGGTGGCCGTGCCACCAAACGTCACCGCGCAGCGCCCTTGGTTGAATCCGAGTTCAAGCGAAGTTCCGGCGGTGTGGTTGATCGTTCCGCCGGTGATGGTGGCCAGGGCATAACCGCCGTCGTGGGCCAAGCGCCATCTGCCCGGGACGGTTAGTGTTCCGGAGTTCATCAGGAAACTCGGAGTGGTGCCCTTGATGTCGAGCGGGTCGGTGGCATTCTGCAAAACCAGCGACGGAGTCACCAGTGAATTATCCAAATTGAAGGTGCCTGTGGAGACGATCAGGTTGTTCAGCACGCTGCCCGTCGAGGAAAGCTCCATGGTGCCGGACCCCGCCTTGGTTAGGGTAACACCAGTGCCGGTGATGGCCCCACCGACCGTCAGTGTCTTGGCCGTGACGGTGACCGTGGAAGCGGCGCTGAGGGTGACCACACCGGTGCCAAGGTTCAGGTTTTGAGTACCGGTGAAGGTGAAACTGCTAGTCCAATTTTGCGGGTTGTTGCCGGCATTGACCAGGTTGACCACGGTGCTGTCAAGCGTGCCACCGCTGAGGATGGTGAAGGTGCCAGAACCCAGAGCATTTGCATGACCGAGTTTGAGGGTCCCGGCGGCCAATGTCGTCGTGCCGCTCAGCCCGCTGTTATTGCCGTTGAGAACCAGGATGCCTACCCCCATTTTACTCAGGCCGTTGCTGCCGCTCAGGGCGCTGCCAATGGTGAGGGTTTTGCCGGTGATGACCGTCACACAGCCCTCGGCACCGCCAAGGGCAAGACTGCCCGGGGTGGTATTGCCGATGCTGGTGTTGTCAAGGGCCACGATCGCGCCGCTGTTCAGACTGAGCAAGTCGCTGCCGTCGAGGCTGCCACCCGTGCCTAACACCAATGCGTTGGCGGTGGTGGCGCTGTTAATGCCGGTTAGGGCAGTGGTGAGTTTGACGTTATCCAGAGTGGCATTCCCCGCAGCCAGCGTTGTGACGTATTCGCTGCTGGCCAGGCGGCGCACGCCGTTGGCATCGTAAGTTACCAAATCAGTCCCGGTGCCAGCCACGGCATTGTCACCTATCGCATAAGGCAGGATGCTGACGGTGGTGCTGCCGGCGCTGCCACTGCCGCCAACCAAGGTGGGAGCGTTGGTGAAATTGATATTGCCGGTGTTGGCGGTTGTGGACGCGAGGGTGTTGCTGCCAAGGTTAGCGCCACGGAAAAGCACGCCGCCCGCGACGTTGCGCACCAAGCTGGCCGCCTGCAACTGGGCGTTCGTCGCAGCATTCGGGGTGATCGTCACCACCGAACTGCCTGAGCC